>NZ_MJGC01000035.1 GCF_001746915.1 Desertifilum tharense IPPAS B-1220 | reverse complement strand
TTAATCCTCTCATCTTCTGATAAATTCCAAGTACGCATCTCTAAAATAAAACACAAATCGGTAACAGAATTATTCCGTTCTCTGTCATTTTTTGATTTACATTTTTGAAAAGTTTTGTAAATTAAAGATTTCATAAAAACCGACCTCAAATTAGTTTATAGCCATAAAAGTCTTGTCAGCAATAGTTTGTAAAAACTTTATTCTCAATCTAAAATTGCGAATTGAAAATAAATGAACTAGATGAAAGCGAAATTGTAAAGTTTATTAGCCAGGAAATATTTGAGAGAAAAGCTAACAACGATTCATTGACTATAAGCTTGCTATTTACACTAGGGCAAGCCTCCGATAAAATAGCTCTTAAACCATTAACGAATATTATTAAGCAACTCCTGAAGGATTTTGATGAGAATGAAACCTATCACTCATTAATCTCTTTAGAAAAATTGCTATTTTTTAATGAAAATTTGTCTTTAAGTTCTAAAAAAGAAACTATAGATATGACAAACTTGCTAACGGATATATCGAGAAAAATATTATTGTTACAGCCGATTTCGCACAACGACTTAGAAAGTACCTCTCTACGCCTCTTGGCACGTTTAGTTTTATTACTAAATAATGATTTTATTTAGGAGAGTGAAAAAATTTTGGTTCCCACATAATGTTGATAATGGGTGTTAAGGTAGCTCGTTTTCATTGTTTCTATCTTGCATGGAGTCGGATACTCTAAAAATAAAAAAATCTAATAATTGATGTCAAATATTATGGCTTATCAACCTCATCCACGCTTCATGAAACTATATCAAGCTATAGATTCCCAGGATATAGATTTACTTAAAACTCTTCTATCTAATAAGGTATACCTCATTCACCTTGACTGGGATGAAAATAGAGAAGATTATGAAACATTGCTGGAGCTGGCAGTCAAAATTGAGAACTTAGCGCTTGTTCAAATTTTGCTTGAGAAGGGACACAATCTGCCCTACTGGTCGAAGTGTCTTGCAATAAGCATCGAGCTAGCAGCCGAATTAAATAATTTGGAAATCGTGCAAACATTGCTTGAGGCTGGTGCTGATGCTAATGTAGGCGGAACAGCATCTCCTATAATTCCTGCTGCTGGAACACGAAATATTCAACTGGTTCAACTACTAATTTCATCAGGGGCCGAGGTTAACTCTGTTGGAGAGGAAGGCGTTACTCCATTAATGACAGCTAGTGGTTCTGGCTCTATAGAGATAGTCAAACTATTAGTTGAACATGGTGCGAGAATTGATGCAACTCGTGTTGATGGCTGGTACACCGCCTTGCATTTAGCTCGCGACTATGGACATGAGGATGTTTGCCAATACTTAGAAAACAATCTTAATAAGATGTAAGTGCGATCGCGCTACGGCGGCTAACAAGACAGACAAAATGCGATCGCCCCTGCTGTCAATATACTCAAAAAAGGAGTACGCATTTCTGGGTACTCCTTGGGGTTGGTTTGTTTGATAAACTTGTCGTTTAGGACGCTTGACTTTTGCGACGACGAGTGGTGGCGATCGCGCCGCCTACTAAACCCAATCCTAATAGGACAGTCGGTTCGGGAACGGGGACAACAGCAGCCGTGAATACAAAGTCGTTGTAGTCGCGCGTTCCATTTTCAACCCAACCATTGTCTTCAAAGGCGATCTTAAACTGACCCGGTGCGATTGAGGTAAACAGGGTTTGGAGTTGCCCAGTAATGGGATCGACAGGGTTTAGGGTATTGGTGGAGAACAAGAACTCATTTGTTTTCGGCTGTCCCGTGGGAGTGATGCCCAAAGCGTACTCAACTCCAGCTTTAAAGGTATAGGCAACGTTACAAACTGACACCGACACGCCGCAAGTTCCCTTGAAATCATTAGCGGTTGAGTCGAAGGCTTTTAAGTCTTCCTTGAGTAACCACTGCACAAAGCTGGTAGTGCCACCAACGACTTCAAAAATCCCAACTTTGGATTGATATTTGCCTTGGGAGTAGAGAAAGTCAAAGTTGACGGTTGTATCTTTATCGAACAGGATGCCATCGTTGCCAAAGGTAAATGCTTCGGCTGGCAAGGAAACCGCACTAGCTAGAGTGGTTGCAGCAACTGCGGCGGTGAGAACTTTTTTCACGGATAGAAACTTCATAGGAACCCTCACAGATGACTAAAAATTGTAAATCTACGTTAGTTGCGATCGCGTAATTGCTGAGAAGCTTAGATTGAGTATGCGTTCAACCCGAAAACACTCAGCCTGAGAACCTTCGGAAACCACGTAAGTTACAGATGAGATTGTGCCCCTGAAAACGCAAATCTTGCTAAATCGTTGCCGTCGAAACCTTGTATCTAACCAAATATCTGTAACCCTTGTCGTCTCTCAATATACAAACTTCCGGAGAGATCCGTAATCTCTGTGAGGCGAACTTTATCAAGTCTTCAATACAGATCGGTATTTTGGGGCAGAACTGTAAAGAACGTATGAAACCTAGCTTTTTCTACTGGAAATCCCGATAAGGGTAACTGCGGAAGGTTGGATCTCTCTAGATTTAAGTATACTCAATGCTCAAGGTCTCAAGCGTGCCTTTCACCCCAGGCACCTGTCCCATCTATAGTGCGATCGCAGACATCTTTATGCAATTACAGAACTACATTAACGGCGAGTGGCAACCCTCTAGCGCCAGCGAATTTCTTGAGGCGATCAACCCCGCCACCACAGAAGTCTTAGCCCAAGTGCCGCTTTCGCCTGCTGCGGAAGTGGATCTGGCTGCCCAAGCTGCTGTTGCGGCCTTCCCCAACTGGCGGCGCACGCCCGTCCAGAACCGCATCCAATACCTATTTAAACTGAAGACCCTTTTAGAAGCGAATTTTGACGAACTCGCCCGCACCATTACCCTAGAATGCGGTAAAACCCTGGCGGAGTCTCAGGCGGAACTGCAACGGGCGATTGAAAATGTTGAAGTTGCCTGCGGGATGCCGATGTTGATGCAGGGGTATAACTTAGAAGATATTGCACGCGGCATTGATGAAACCGCCATTCGCCAACCCTTGGGCGTAGCGGCGGCGATCGCCCCTTTTAACTTCCCAGCGATGATTCCCTTTTGGTTTATGCCCTACGCGATCGCCTGTGGAAATACTTATATTGTCAAGCCTTCCGAGAAAGTACCGATTACCCTGCAAAAAGTCTTTGAACTAATCGACCAAACGGGCTTACCCAAAGGCGTCATTAACCTCGTCAATGGGGCAAAAGAAGCGGTAGATGCCATCTTAGAACATCCAGCCATTCGCGCGATTAGCTTCGTCGGTTCTTCCCCCGTAGCGCAGTACATCTACGCCAAAGCCGCCGCCCACGGGAAGCGGGTTCAATGTCAAGGCGGGGCGAAAAATCCCATTATTGTGTTACCCGATGCCGATCTAAAGATGACGACGCGGATTGTGGCCGACAGTGCGTTTGGCTGTGCAGGGCAGCGTTGCTTGGCCGCCTCGGTGGCTGTAACGGTTGGGGAGGCAAAAAAAACCTTTACCGATGCGATCGCCCAAGCGGCCAGAGAACGCGCTGTGGGATTCGGTTTAGAACCGGGCGTGCAGATGGGGCCTGTGATTACCCGCCAAAGTTGCGATCGCATTACCGGCTTAATTCAAACTGGGGTAGATGAAGGGGCGAACCTGTTAGTCGATGGTCGTTCTCCCCAAATTCAGCATTACGAACAAGGTCACTTTGTCAAACCCACCATCCTGCAAAACATTCAGCCCCAAAGTACCATTGCCCAAACCGAAATCTTCGGTCCGGTTTTAGGCTTGCTGCACCTCAATACCATTGAAGAGGCGATCGCCTTTGTCAACCACAATAAATGGGGAAACATGGCCTGTTTGTTCACCAGCAGCGGTGCAGCAGCCCGTCAATTTCGCTACGAAGCCGAAGCCGGAAATATCGGGATTAATATTGGCGTAGCGGCCCCAATGGCATTTTTCCCCTTTAGCGGTTGGAAAGAAAGCTTTTACGGAGACTTACATGGACAAGGACGCGATGCAGTAGAATTTTTCACCCAAGTCAAAGTGGTGGTGGAACGCTGGCCTAAAGATTGGTCGCGACAATTTTAAGCTGAATTCAGCCAACCGTTAGAGAGTGTTTACCACTCATTCATGTTTTAATCCTTTCGGAGTTGAACGCTGAGGATATCGTGCTTTACTCTACCCATCACTTTCTTTACTTCTTTTGGGATCGCGAAAACGAAAATTGGCCTTGGTTGAAGGATAAACCGTTACCCCTATCCGCCCTGAACCGCCAACTGTGGAAATCGTCCGTTCCATCGCTCAATTACTATCTATTGCTGGCGCTATCTGCGATTATTTCAACTCTGGGTTTGTTAGCCGATAGCGCGGCTACGATTATTGGGGCGATGATTATTGCGCCTTTAATTGGGCCAATTATGGCGATCGCCTATGCGATGGTTTTAAATAATCGCCGACTCCTCAAACGGGCTAGCGTTACCCTGATTACGGGGGTGATGATGACCGTTATTGTAGCAATGGCGATCGCCTCTTTAATTGGATTAAAGGCGATTCGACCCGAAATCCTCTCGCGGGCAAATCCTTCCTTAATTGATTTAGGCGTGGCAATGGCTGCCGGGGCCGCCGGGGCCTATGCTAAATCTCGGTGGAGTATTGCTGATGCTTTACCGGGAGTTGCGATCGCAGTTGCGTTAGTTCCCCCTCTCAGCACCATTGGCATTGGTTTATCTCTCCAGAATCCCTCCATTGCCATTGGTGCATCCCTCCTGTTTATGACCAACCTGACCGGGATTATCTTTAGTGGAGGAATCGTCCTATTATGCCAGCGCTACGGCAACTTAAACAGAGCCAAAGGTGGACTGTTACTGGCGATTACCGTCCTCTCTATCCTGGGGATTCCTTTAGCGTTATCTTTAAATAACTTACTCGTTCAAGAAAATGTCAATCGGGAACTCGAAAGAGCGATCGCCTCAGAAGACTTCACCTTTCCCGATGCCGAAATTCGGGTAATGTCAGTTCGCCCCCGTCGCCGCGCCATCTCGGTAGAACTCGATATCGTTACCCCAGAACTTGCCAGCATTAACCAAGAACAGTTAGCAGAATTTCAAGCGTTCCTAGAAGCCGAATTAGACCAACCCATCGATTTAAGAGTGCAACTAATTCCCGTGCGCGTGTTCACCCTACCCGCATCCCCCTAAAGACTACTAACAAAGGGTAGATATACGGCGCTTCAAGAGTAGTGATATAACAATCATGGTTGGACTTTTAGCTTAGTTTCTCAATCCCTTTTCAAATCAAGCTACACATCTATGACGGCTAACACACCTCCTTCTTCTTTGCCTCTATCGGAAGACGTAGCTACGCCCACAACTCCCGTACAAACTCCCGAACAATATCAAGTTTCAGATCAACAAGTCAGTGAAGAAGTAGAAATGCTTGTCACTGAAGAGAAAACCGAAACCGATATTGACCTAGAATTTCTCTACACCCGCGATATTGAATTCCGGCAAGAAACCCTCTATTTTATTGTCGTCGATCGCTTTCACGACGGCGATCCAGACAATAGCGAAGGCCCAAACCCCGAACTTTTTGACCCAGAACGTCAAGACTGGGGTAAATATTGGGGAGGAGACTTACAAGGGGTTATTGATAAGCTTGACTACTTGAAAAATTTAGGCGTCACCGCCGTTTGGCTAACCCCTTTATTTGAACAAGTTGAAGCCTTATTTGTAGAAAGTGCAGCCATTCACGGCTATTGGACAAAAGACTTTAAACGAATCAACCCGCGTTTTATTGCCCAAACTGACAATCCTTCCTTAAACCAAACCCAAGAAACCAGGGATACCGTTTTCGATCGACTGGTTGAAGAATTGCACAAGCGAAATATGAAACTTGTGCTAGATATTGTCTGCAATCACAGCAACCCCGACTTTGACGGAAAAAAAGGCGAACTTTACGACGATGGCGTCAAAATTGCCGACTTCAACGACGATAAAAATCACTGGTATCACCACTACGGTGAAGTGACCAATTGGGAAGATGACTGGCAAGTTCAAAACTGCGAACTGTCAGGGTTAGCCACCTTCAACGAGAATAATACCGAATATCGCAACTACATTAAATCTGCCATTAAACAATGGTTAGACCGAGGTGTTGATGCCCTGCGCGTTGATACCGTTAAACATATGCCAATTTGGTTTTGGCAGGAATTTAACGCCGATATTCTCTCTCACAAACCCGATGTTTTCATCTTCGGAGAATGGATTTATAGCCATCCCAGTAGCGATCGCTCCGTAGAATTTGCCAACTGTTCGGGCATGACCATGCTAGACTTTGGTCTATGCATTGCCATTCGCGAAGCTTTAGGCACAATGGCAGAAGATGGATTTCAACTCGTACAAAATATCCTCGATCAAGATCATCGCTACTGCGGGGCAACTGAACTGATTACCTTCATTGATAATCATGATATGCATCGGTTCATGTCCCTCAATCCCGATCCGGATATTATTCGATTAGCCACCTGTTTATTGATGACAACGCGGGGCATTCCCTGTCTCTATTATGGGACAGAACAATACTTACATAATGACACCAACGCCGATCCAAATCCTTACGGCAATAATGACCCCTATAATCGTCCCATGATGGAGAGTTGGGATACCGACAGCCCCCTCTATCGCTTAGTTCGCTTGCTGTCTGGCATTCGCCGTTTAAACCCGGCCGTTTCAATGGGCAGTCAGTGGCAAAAGTTTTTAACACCTGATGTCTACTGCTACGTCCGACGCTACCGCGATTCAGTATTATTTGTTGCCCTAAATCGCGGCGAAACCATCACCCTAGAAGAAGTAGATACAGAGTTACCCGACGGCGAACATACCGATATCATCTCCCGCGAGAAATACGAGGTTAAAGACCATAAAATTATCAACCTCGAAATCAAAGCCAAAGATGCTATTGTGTTTAGCCATGTTGGCGAACGGGTCAAAGGTCAAACGATTGTTCGCGTACAACTCAATGGCGCGGAAACTCAACCCGGAGAAATCATTGTCGTAACAGGGGATTGTCCAGAATTAGGCAATTGGGATATTAGCAAAGCTTACCCCTTGGAATATATCAATACCAATACTTGGTTTGGAGAAATTCCCTTCAATGAAAGCGCCGGAAGGCTAATTGCTTATAAGTACGCGATGTGGCGGGAAGGTCAGTCACCGCTACGGGAAAATCTAGTTGCCCGTCGCTGGGTTCTCGCCACTGAGGGAACCGTAAAATGGCGCGACCAATGGGCACACTAGGCACGTCTCAGGGGTAGTGAGTGCTGAGTGGGGAAAAGAGTGCTGAGTGTAAAGTGCTGAGTGCTGAGTGGGGGAAAGAGTGCAAAGCACTGAGTTTCGTAGCTTGATTACGCGTAGCGGTGTTCTGAGTGGGAAAAGAGTGCTGAGTTCAAGAAGTTACGACTGCCGAGTAGTCTGGGAGTAATTAGGGTTGACCCTGAATTCCTCTTCTCCCCAACTCCTAACTCCCAACTCCCAATTCCCTTCTTCCCCCCATCCCCCAACTCCTAACTCCCAATTCCCTTCTTCTCCCCCCATCCCCCCATCTCCCCATCCCCCCACCCTCTTCCCCCAGGGATTAAGCGAGACGAATTTGACTGCCAATTAAACTTAAGAAACCATTTCCGGCGTGTTGGATTTCTAGGAAACTGGCGGATGGGGGGGCGGGTTTGTAGATGCGAAAGGTTTTCATAATCCCTAGGGTGGCGGCGCTTTCTAATGGGCCGATGAAGCTGGTGTCGCGGTCTAAAAAGTGAGGTTGTTTAGACCAATACAGCATTTGGGCACCGTTGAGGAAGTAACAGCCAGAATGAGGGTTCAGCGGACGCTGGAAGGTGACGGGGGTTTCCATGACTTTCCCTACCAGTTCGGGTTGTTCTTGGATATTTTGGAATTTGGCGGTGACTTGGGGACGCAAGTCGCCGTCAATGTAGGCTTTTCTGACGAGTCCGGTGACGGAGGTTTCGTAGCGGTTGGGTTGTAGGAGATTGGCGTCTCCGGTGAGTTTATTAAACCAGTTGAGTTTAATAAAGAACCACGGATCGGACAAAATTAGGTCATCTTCGAGGAAACAGTAATAATCGTACTGGCCCAGACAGTCTCTGAGGAGGGCTTGACACTCAAAACCGAGTAGCATGGGTTCGGATTGGGTGGCGTGATGCTTGTAAAAGTGGGTGGGAAGCATCAGTTGCTTGAGGAGGTGGTTTTCTCCGGTGGTGCAGACGACGATATCAATGGCGTTGCTTTGGTTTTGGTTGGCAGCAACGGCTACTTTTTGGGCGATGTTCAGCGTACATTGGGATTGGCTAAAAACCTGGTGTAAGGTGGCGATCGCTTCCGTTAATGCCATCAGGCGCGGTCGAGGATCTTTACGTTGGGAGGCGTGTTTGCCACTACCTGTGGGGTTGTAGAAATGAGCGATCGCAAACAAAATCCGCATAGTGGCGTCCCTAGGCTAAAAGCAACTGGGCTAATCGTACAAACGAACCTGACCTTGCAGCAAACCTTCCCCTATTGCCAAGGGAAATTTCAAATCTACAATTTAAAGTCTGAAACTTTGTTTGACCCTCATGCTGATTGCGAAACAAACCTCTGTAACTTGGCTGATTGCAGTCGTAACGTTACTCCTCATCCCCGTTATTTATGTCCTTTACCTGATTTCCCAGGCTGGAGAAATCCCCAATTTTGACTATTGGTGGATTGTTTCGCGCTTTTACAGTACAGAAGGCTTTTCCTCGGATTTGCGAGACTGGTTTTTTCGCAACAACGAACACATCGTCTTGATTCCGTCCCTAGTCTATGCCTTGAACATCGTACTGACCCAAGGGTCAAATTTGGGTTTATGCTTGTTTGCCTTTAGTTTTGCGGCGATTCAGGCAATTTTGCTGGTGGCGCTGTTACCGCAGCAGGTGCAACAGTCGGTTTCGCTATTGGTTCTCGTGCTGTTCTGTGTGAGTGTCTTTAACTTTACGCCAGCAGCAGCCCATAACTGGATGCGCGGCTTTAGCGGCACGATTTGGATGGGGGCAAACTTATTTGTAATTGCGGCCATCTTTTGCATAACGCGCGCAGTCGAACGCCTCAACGTTAAACCCGACCGTCAGTATAGCTATCATGCCGTTTCGCTGCCGCTAGGTTGGGTTTTGGGCAGTTTCATCTTTGCCCTATTCGGGACGCTGAACTATAGTACCGCGCTAGCCGTTTGGCCGATCCTGTGTGCGATCGCGCTCTTGTTTCGCTTTCCCAGACTCCTCAGCGGGCTGTACCTCGGCGTTTCCACGCTGGTTTTGCTGCTGTATTTCCTCACCTACGAAACGCCCCCCCACCATCCTGAGTTAGCCCGCCTGAGTTTTGGCGAGATGTTGGTTTACGTCCCGATTTATCTCGGCGCGATTTTTACCTATCAACTCCAATTCGCTGCTTTCTTGGGAATTGTGGGGCTGGTTGCTTCAGCAATTTTTGCTTATTACTGGTTTTGTCTACCGCGCAGCCATGCGTTCAAGGTTGCCTGGTTGCCTTGGCTGGCGATTCAAACCTACACCTTTGGCACGGCTTTAATGGCGGCGGTTAGCCGTTCGGGTTTTGGTTTGGGACAGGCGCGTTCGTCGCGTTATGCGTCCCTCCCCGCCCTCTTCTGGCTGGGATTGCTGGTCATTTTAATCGCATTTCTGGTACAGCAGTTTTCCGGACGCTTGCAGGGGCGATCGCTCCTTCCCCTCTATGCCGCCCTTGGCTTCCTCATTTGGGGGATGTATGGGGTCGGAGACGAAAATTATCAAGAAATTTCGCGGAGGGCTTCTCTTCAGCCCTTGGTTGCCCTCTCCTTGCAGATGGATGCCCCCGATCCAACCCTGGTTCAAGAGGTGGTTGGCAATCGTCCGGAGGCGTTTCTGGGGTTGGCTGAAGCGCTGAAGCGCAATCAACTCGTTCCCTTTACGCGCGATATCGCTCAAGATAATCCCTGCATTCCCTTAGATCGCGCCCTCGATCCCAACTTCCTCACCGCCGAACCCCAATCCGACGTTCCCGGTTATTTTGATGCGATCGCCCTGCGTACCGATATTGCCGGAGATCGGGCGATCGCTCAAGTTACGGGTTGGGCAAAAAGCGCCAATCATGGAATTCGCTGTATCGCCATTCTCAATCAAGATAATATGGTACGCGGCTTTGCGCTTACCGGGTTTTCGCGACCGGATGTGGCAGAGACGATGGGAGAAGACTATCAATGGTCGGGTTGGAAAGGTTATATTCGCTCATCCCCAGAAGATCGACAATTGACCGCCTATGCAGCCCTCAAAGATCGCCAAAGCTGGGTGGCTTTACAAAATCCTCATCCATTCCCTAAATAATCCAATGGGAGAGCGATTGCTCGCAATGTTATCCTATGTGGGAAGCAATGCGCGATCGCGATCCCCCATCGGGAAACGACCCAGACCGGAGTTCAAGAGACGCATTTTTGCGATCGGATGAGATAAAACAATAGAGCAATTTCACGCTCGTCGAACCCACCAAAACCAGAGAACTGTTCGCTGTTTGGCAATGCATACGTGAAGCAATGGTAGAAATCTTGCAAGTTGGCAACAAAGTCGTTCAAACCAACGAAATCTTATCGTTACTAGCCCGCTATCAGTTGATGCCGCAATTTCTGCGCGGTTTAATGATCGATAATGCGATCGCAGAAGTCACCTGCACGCCAGAAGAACGTCAAGCGGCTTTTCAATCGGCTTTAGCTCAACTCCAACTCACAACACCTGAAGCCAAAACAGCGTGGTTAGAAAGTCAAGGGATGAGCGAAGCACAGCTAGAAGAATTAGCCGTTCGCCCGCTATTGCTCGAAAAATTTAAACACGCCACCTGGGGAAATAAGGTTGAATCCTACTTCCTCAGCCGCAAAACCAACCTCGATCAAGTCGTTTATTCCCTGATCCGGACCAAAGACCTCGGTTTAGCCCAAGAACTCTACTTTCGGATTCTAGAAGGTGAAAATAGTTTTGCCGATCTAGCTCGCGAATATTCCGATGGCGCAGAAGCACACACCGGCGGTTTACTCGGCCCAGTCGCCATTTCTCAGCCTCACCCCGCCTTAGCCAAACTCCTCTCCGTCTCGCAACCCGGTCAACTGTGGCCCCCTCGCAGCCTTGGCGAATGGTTTGTCCTAGTCCGCCTCGAAAAATTTATCCCCGCTCAACTTGATGACGCCATGCGGCGCTACCTCATCGATGAGTTATTTGAAAATTGGCTGCGCGAACAAATCCAAAAACTCGGCCCCATCCGCTCTCTGTGGTCTTCTGAAGACTCCGAGCCGGAGCAGTAGAGGATGGGGAGAAGAAGGGAATTGGGAGTTGGGAGTTGGGAGTTGGGGGAGAAGAAGGGAATTGGGAGTTGGGAGTTAGGAGTTGGGGAAGAAGGGAATTGGGAGTTGGGAGTTAGGAGTTGGGGGAGAAGAAGGGAATTGGGAGTTGGGAGTTGGGGGTTGGGGGAGAAGGGGAATTCAGGGTTAACCCTAATTACTCCTAGACTTCTCGACAGTTGTAACTCCTTGAATTCAGCACTCTTTTCCCACTCGGAACACCGCTACGCGTAATCAAGCTACGGAACTCAGTGCTTTGCACTCTTTCCCCCCACCCTCTTCCCACTCGGAACTCGGAACTCGGAACTTTGCACTCTTTCCCCCACTCAGCACTCAGCACTTTACACTCAGCACTCTTTCCCCCACTCAGCGTCGATATTGCAAAATCACTTGGGGCAATTTGTGGCTCCAGGCTTCTCCAAAGTGCTGAATTTCTAGGAAATTAGCATGGGTGGGGGCGGGTTTATAGACGCGGAAGGTTTGCATGAGGCCGAGGGATGCAGCGCTTTCTAAGGGGCCGAAGAAACGGGTGTCTCGATTTAAAAAGTAATCTGAGTTTGCCCAATGCTCCATTTGACGGGCATTTAGGAAAAAACATCCAGAATGGGGATTTCCAGCCCGAATAAATTGGATGGGTCTTCCCATGACCTGTCCGCTAATGGTTAAGTTATCGTGAAAATTATGAGCGTATCCGGCTATTCGACCGCTGGCACAGTCGCGAGCGGGATCGATGTAAACTTTTTTGATGGCGTTGCTGCTGACTTGCTCGTAGCGATTGGGTTGCAGGACGGCGCGATCGCCAACACAAGCGTTAAACCAGGCAATTTTTAAGAAAAATTGCGGATCGTGAAGAATTAAATCATCTTCAAGATAGCAATAATAGTCATATTGTCCCAAATGAGACTTTAACAGGGCATGACATTCAAACCCCAAAAACATGGGTTCGCAGTCTGTAGGATGGTGGCGATAGGCAGTGCAAGCCTTGGGGAGCTGGTCGAGAACGTGCAGACCCTGGGTAGTACAGATGATAATATCAAGCTGAACAAAATTGCCCTGATTGGCTTGATGCATGTAAAGTTTATCGGTGTATTCAAACCAGAACTGAGAACTCTCATCCAAACTGCGTAACGCGCAGAGGGCTTGAGTGAGGGCTGCAATCCTAGGTTGCGGGTTCTGGCTTAAGGAGCCGTAATGGTCTTTTCCCTCTGGTTGAGGATTAAAAACGTGAGGAATTGTGAATAATATACGCATTTTCCCTGGTTAGAATCAGTGCTGTGATGCATACCATGAAAGAGATGTCTATATAGAATTTAGAGTTGCGTGCATAACCCCTTAACGACTACCCGATTCAATTTCTCTAACCTATGACCCAAGCTGTCTCCCCGTCAAAAATCCAAGGGTTTCTTGCCACAATCTCACCCTTCGATCGATTAGCCCCTAACGCCATTCAAAAATTAACCTCGCAGTGCCGACTCTTGCGCTATCGCATTGGTCAACCGATTGTCGTGCGGGAAAAACTGCCAGCCCAAGTCTCCATTATTTTTGAAGGTCAAGCCCGAATTTTAGGGTACGACCAACGAATGCAGATGCCTGTTAGTTTACAGCTAGCAGGACCTGGCGAGGTCTTGGGGTGGATTAGCTTGGTTCGGGGGACTGGATGCGAAACGGCGATCGCGTCAACTGAGGTGGTTTGCATTACGATCGCGGCTGAGGATTTTGTGGCCCTGATGGAAGACGATCCGCAATTCGATCGAGCCGTGCGGCAGCAACCCTCTTTATACGAACTGTTTGAATTATTAAGCTTTGAGCTACAACGACGCGCTGATGGAACGGCCAATTTAAAAGAATTGACCTTTGAAACCAGCCAAGATGCGATCGCCACCACCTTACCCCCCTCCCAAGTCCTCACCGCCGACTTACTCACCAGCCTCGACCCCGAACGGCTGTGGCTAGTCAGTAGCGGCACCTTGGGCGATTTTACCGCCGGCGATCGCCTCCCCCTAGAAACCCTCTCGGCGAACGCCCCGCGATCGCTTCCCGTCAAAAATCGGGGCGCGCGGCTACTCGGCGTGCGGATGCCTCAACTGAGCCAATCTAAGGATCAACTGTTGGTTGCGCCCATTAGTACCGAAATTGTCGGCAACGGGCTAGTCACCTCAGAAAGTCCCGCCTCAGAGATTCCCTACGCCCCAGAGCGGATTCCCGAAGCCGAAATCGACCCCCTCGCCCCCAAACCGAAATATCCCTTCGTGCGGGGTCGAGGTCCCATTGACGCCCCCCTAGCCTGCTTTAACATGTTGGGGCAATTTACCGGGGCCACCTTCCGCAAAGACATTGTTCGCAAAATCTTAGATAACCAAATCAAAAACGTTGGACAAGTCTCCCTAGCGGCCTGCGGTGCGATCGCGGAAATGATGGGAATGCGGGCGCAACTGATCGAAGTCCCTGTCACCTCCATCAACCGCCTCAAAGCACCCGCCCTCGTTCAGTGGAACAACAGCTTCGCCATCCTCTACTACATCAGCGAACGCGAACTGGTGATGGCCGTTCCCGAACGGGGTCTGATTCGCAAGCGCCCCGCCGACTTCGCCGAAGCCTGGGGACAGCAAGGACAAGTCCTGCTGCTTCAACCCCCCGCCGGAGAACAACGAGAGAAATTTGGCTTCCGATGGTTTCTCCCCGCCATTTACAAATATCGCGGCATCCTCACCCAAGTCTTCATCGCCTCGTTCTTCGTTCAACTGTTTAGCTTGGCGAATCCCCTGATTACCCAGGTGATTATCGACAAAGTGCTAGTCCAGCGCAGCGTCGATACCTTAGATATTTTAGGGGTCTTCCTGCTCGGTGTGGCGCTATTTGAAGCCCTACTCACCCTGCTGCGAACTTACCTATTTGTCGATACCACCAACCGGATCGACCTAGGACTTGGCTCAGAAGTCATTAACCACCTGCTGAGACTGCCCCTAAACTATTTTGACCGCCGCCGGGTTGGAGAACTGGCCGGTCGGATTAACGAGTTAGAAAACATTCGGCAATTCTTGACGGGTACCGCCCTCACCGTCGTCCTCGATGCGGTGTTCTCGGTGGTTTACGTCGCCGTTATGTTTATCTATAGCTGGCAGTTGAGCTTAGTTGCCTTGGCAACCATTCCCCTGTTTGCTATTCTCACCCTGTCCGTTTCGCCCATCGTCCGGCGGCAGTTGCGCCACAAAGCCGAACGTTACGCCGACGTTCAATCCTACCTGGTTGAAGTCCTCTCCGGGATTCAAACCGTTAAAGCCCAAAACATCGAATTAAAATCGCGCTGGCAATGGCAAGAACGCTACGCGAAATACATTCGGGCCGGTTTCCAATCGGTACTCACCTTCAGTACCGCCGGTTCCATTAGCGGCTTCTTGAATAAATTATCGGGATTGTTGATTTTGTGGTTCGGCGCTCACTTAGTTTTAAGTACCGCCTCTACCCCCAATCCCTTTACCTTGGGACAACTGATCGCTTTCCGAATCATTGCCGGGTATGTCACGAGTCCCCTGTTGCGTCTGATCCAACTGTGGCAAAGCTTCCAAGAAACAGGCTTATCGATTGAACGTCTCAGCGATGTCTTAGACGCTGCTCCCGAAGCCGACGAAGCCAACCGCCAGAATATCCCGATGCCTGACATTGAAGGCAACGTCAAATATGAAGAAGTATCTTTCCGCTTTAATAACGCAGGTGCCTTACAACTAGCAAACGTTAGCCTAGAGTTTCCCCAAGGCAGCTTTGTGGGGATTGTCGGTCAAAGTGGTTCCGGTAAGAGTACCTTAATGAAACTCTTGGAACGCTTGTACGAACCAACTTCTGGACGAATTCAAGTTGATGGTTACGATATCAGTAAAGTAGAACTTTACTCCCTGCGCCGTCAGATTGGGGTAGTTCTCCAAGATACGCTACTGTTTAACGGTAGCGTTCAAGAAAATATTGCCCTGACCAAACCAGAAGCTAGCACCGAAGAGATAATTCAGGCCGCTAAAATAGCAGTGGCCCATGACTTCATCATGTCGCTGCCGAATGGGTATAACACCGTGGTTGGAGAACGCGGTTCATCGCTATCGGGGGGACAAAGACAGCGGATTGCGATCGCGCGCACCGTCCTCCAAAATCCTCGACTCCTAATTTTGGACGAAGCCACCAGCGCCTTAGACTATGACTCCGAACGTCAAGTCTGCCAGAACCTTGCAGCCGCTTTCGTAGGGCGAACCGTATTTTTCATTACTCACCGCCTAACCACCGTCAAAAATGCCGACATGATTATCATGATGGATCAAGGGTCAGTCGTCGAACAAGGAAAACACGACGAACTCATGGCTCTTAAAGGGCGCTACTACTGCCTGTTTCAACAGCAGGAATCTCAACTCTAAACCGTCATCAGCAAACGACACTAACGCTAAAGGACCCGTGACACATGAGAGCGAGAGCAGAACAATATTCCGAAACGTATTTCGAGCAACCCGTTCTTTTAGAAAGACCGGTGATTTGGTCGCAAATTCTCGTTTGGCTAATTATGGGGGTAACAACTTCAGCATTAGTTTGGGCGGCGGTGGCTCAAATTGAACAGGCCGTTCCTGCTGTTGGTAAATTAGAGCCAGAAGGATCGGTCGTTGAAATTAAAACCCCCACATCGGGAGTGGTGGAAGCCATTCACGTTAAAGATGGCGAAACCGTTAAACAAGGCGATTTGCTCGTTACCTTTGACCCCACCAGCTCGGATGCGGATGTGGACTCCTTAACCCGCCTGCGGGAAGTGTATGAAAAAGAAAGCCAATTCTACGGCGAGCAAGTCGATGGAGTGGCGTCTAATCCTTCAGACCTAGCGGCGCTAGTTCGTCTCAAAGATACCTTACTGGCCGAGAACGAATTTTACAACGCCCAGTTAAACGGCTTTTCAGCTAGCGCTACTCCCTCCGGAGCCTTTGCGGAGAACCAACGGCGGCTGTTAGATGCCGCGCGGGATGAATATAATACCCGCGTGCAGGCCGCCCAGTTGAAAATCTCGGAACTCGACAAACAATTACGGCAGGTTGAAGACCAAATTAGCGCTACCACGGAACGCCTCGGCACCTCCGAGCGGACTTTAGCTTTAAATAAAGGCATTTTAGACCGGATCACTCCCTTGGTGACGGAGGGGGCCTTATCTCAACTGCAAATGGACCGCCAAGAGCAAGAGGTTCTCAGCCGCCAAGATGAGGTGATGTCGCGGGAAGCAGAACTAGGTCGCTTGCAGTTAGAGGCGCAGCGCATCCGCGTGGAAATGGCGAAAGCTCAAGAAGAGGTGGCCAATACCAGAGCCATTTCAGCCAAGGATGTCTTATCGCGAATTGCGGATAACCAAAAGCGGATCGCTGAAATTGATACGCAACTGAGCCGTTCTCGCTTGGATAATGAAAAACGCCTAGCCGAGTTAGACGCGCAACTGGTTAAAGCTAGACAAGCTCAAGATTATCGCGACCTCAAAGCGCCTGCTGATGGGGTGGTGTTTAACCTGCAAGTTCGCAAACCGGGCTATGTCGCCCAAGCAACGGATACCTTATTATCGATTGTCCCCAATGAAAATTTGGTGGCTCAGGTTTACCTGCAAAATAAGGATATCGGGTTTGTGCGCGAAGGGATGCCTGTGGAAGTGAATGTCTCTTCTTTCCCGTCTTCGGAGTTTGGCACGATTAACGGCGAATTGATTTGGATTGGTTCGGATGTGCTTCCCCCGACTCAAGTCCGTCCCTATTACGCTTTCCCGGCGCGGATTAAAATCGATCGTCAAGAGTTTGTCGTCAATGGTAAGGAGTTGCGCCTGCAATCGGGGATGGAGATTACAGCTAACGTGAAGGTGAGAAAACGTTCGGTGCTGAGTTTGTTTACCGATTGGTTTGACAAAAAGACCAGAGGTTTAGAAACTGTGCGTTAATGGTTGAGGGTCGATCGTTCGCTGCTGACCCAGTTGTAGGGGCGGCGGGCGATCGCAAATAGGAACACACAACATCAGCATGAAAGTTATTTCTACCGAAATTCCGGATGTTTTGATCGTTGAGCCTCAAGTCTTTGGAGACAGTCGAGGCTTTTTTTATGAAAGCTACAATCAGCGCGTCTTTGCCGACAAAACGGGTCTGGAGATCAATTTTGTCCAAGACAACCATTCCCGGTCAGCACAGGGCGTTTTAAGGGGCTTACACTACCAAATTCAACAACCCCAAGGCAAGCTGGTGCGGGTGATTTCGGGAGAAATTTTTGATGTCGCGGTCGATCTTAGAAAAGACAGTCCCTATTTTGGTCAATGGGTGAGTTGTCTTCTCAGTGGGGAAAATCGCCGCCAATTCTGGGTTCCGGAAGGGTTTGCTCACGGTTTTTTGGTGGTTTCCGAAAGTGCGGAAGTCTTGTATAAAACGACGGACTATTATGCGCCGCAACACGAACGCTCCATTCTATGGGACGATCCAGATTTAGCGATCGCGTGGCCCCTATCGGGCGAAGTTCCCACCCTATCAGCGAAAGATAAGGCGGGACAGCGATTGAAGGATGCAGAAATTTTTACCTAGGATGCGAGTATGGTTAAAATTTTGTTGCTCGGCGCGCAGGGACAACTCGGTGAAGCGCTTTCTCCGGTTTTATCGTCCCTGGGTGAGGTGGTGGGAGAACGGGTGGAGTTAACTCAGCCGGAAGCGATCCAGTCAGCTATTGCTCGCGTTCAACCCGATCTGATTATAAACTCGGCGGCGTATACGGCGGTGGACCGCGCTGAGAGCGATCGCGCAACGGCTCAGGCGGCGAACGGCGATGCCCCTAGAATCTTAGCGCAATCGGGGATACCGTTGGTTCAGATTTCAACCGATTATGTCTTTGATGGGACGAAAAATTGCCCCTATCTGGAAACAGACGCAACCGCACCCCTAGGGGTTTACGGACAAACGAAATTAGCCGGAGAACAGGCGATTCAACAATACAGCGATCGCTATACGATTATCCGCACGGCTTGGGTATATGGCGCAGGGAAAACGCCTAATTTTGTGAAAACGATGCTGCGCTTGGGGAAAGAACGCGAAGAAATTCGAGTGGTTAGCGATCAAGTCGGATGTCCCACTTGGACGGTAGACTTAGCTAGCGCGATCGCAACTTTAATTTCCCAAGAGGCTAGGGGAATTTTTCATTACACCAATAGCGGGGTGGCGAGTTGGTATGATTTTGCGATCGCTATTTTTGAAGAAGCACAAGCGTTAGGCGTTCCCCTTGCTGTCAAGCGCATCATCCCCATCACCACCCCAGAATATCCCACCCCCGCCAAACGTCCCGCCTATTCGGTTCTCTCCACTGCTAAAATTACCCCTCTCCTGACTTCTCCTCCCCCCCACTGGCGGAAAAGTCTCCGCAAGATGTTATCTCAGTTTTTGGGATAGGGAGATGGGGGAGAAGAAGGGAATTGGGAGTTAGGAGTTGGGGGTTGGGGGAAGAAGGGAATTGGGAGTTAGGAGTTGGGGGTTGGGGGAAGAAGGGAATTGGGAGTTAGGAGTTGGGGGTTGGGGAAGAAGGGAATCGGCTATTGTTCTCGATACCTAATCAGCACTATTGAACCTACTCACGCGCTGATACCTACTCAGAACTGTACAATAACGCTCACTTCTCCCACCTCCGCATCACCTCCCCATCCCCCATCCTCTTCCCACTCGGAACTCGGAACTCGGAACTCGGAACTCACTTCCCCCACCCTCTTCCCACTCAGCACACCGCTACGCGGAAGCAAGCTACAGCACTTTCTACTCAGCACTTAGGAAAGCACTTAGGATTATGAAAGCATTAATTCTTTCAGGTGGAAAAGGAACGCGACTTAGACCTTTAACGTATACTGGCGCAAAACAATTGGTTCCAGTTGCCAATAAGCCTATTTTATGGTACGGGATTGAGGGGATTGTCGCGGCTGGAATTACGGATATTGGGATTATTATTAGTCCTGAAACGGGGGAAGAGGTTCAGGCAAAAACTGGAAATGGCGATCGCTTTGGTGCCAATATTACTTATATCCTGCAAGAACAGCCTGCGGGTTTAGCTCATGCGGTCAAAATTGCTCAACCCTTTCTTGGCGATTCGCCCTTTATTATGTATTTGGGCGATAACTTGATTCAGAGCGATCTCAACCTCTTTTGCGATAAGTTTAAGACAGAATTGCTAGATGCGTTAATTCTCCTGCGTCCTGTCTCTAACCCTAGCGCCTTTGGGGTTGCGACGGTAGACAGCAAAGGGAAAGTTTTACAACTGGTTGAAAAACCCCAGAACCCCCCCTCAAATTTAGCCTTGGTGGGAATTTACTTCTTTTCTAGCAAAATCCATGAGGCGATCGCATCTATCCAACCCTCAGCACGAGGCGAACTCGAAATTACTGACGCAATTCAACAACTCATCAATGGTAAAACCCACGTTGAAGCCTGTCAATTAGAGGGGTGGTGGCTAGATACCGGAAAAAAAGATGACTTACTCGAAGCCAACCGCATTATCCTCGATACCCGCGTCACAACTGCTATTTACGGCGAAATTGATACCGGAAGTCAAGTCATTGGTCGCGTCCAAATTGGCAAAGGCTCTAAGATTATTAATAGCACCATTCGCGGTCCCGTTGCCATTGGTGACAATTGCCATATTGAAAACTGTTTTATTGGCCCCTATAGTAGCATTGCCAATCAAACTATGCTGATTGAAGCCGATCTAGAGCATAGCGTAATTTTACAAGGGGCTAAAATTGACAGCATTCATCAGCGAATTGTCGATAGCGTTATTGGACAGCGCGCTCATTTAACGGCTGCTCCCCGGCGTCCAAAAGCGTTAAGATTTATGATTGGGGATGATTGTCAAATTGAACTTGCTTAGTCCTCATCAACAGAGCAAAAAAATAGATTGATATAAAAATAGAACGCGCTTCGCTTAAAGCGTTTTTTGATTGGATGAGATACGGCACGATCCCCCTAAATCCCCCTTACTAAGGGGGACTTTGAAGAAAGTGTACTTCACGAACCTGAAAAATGGTGTATATTTTGCAGGTTGTTCGCGTGTCTCGCTTCAATTTCTCTATTTTCGGGAGGAAAGGGAGAAAATCCTTGAATTGAAGTTAAATCTAGCCATTCCTTTTACTATACAGGGGGAAAAGAGGTTTGATATTTTGCCAGAAAAGCCTTTACTTTCTCATTGTTAACTATCATTCGACAGCGTTCATTAGAAAGCTTTTAGATTCGCTTAACTTTTCGGAGCGATCGCAATTTCATATTGTGATTGTCAATAACTCCCCAGAGGATTATTCTATTAAAGATTTAGCGGCGGAATATTGCAATATTCAATTAATATTTTCCGAGGAGAATTTAGGATTTGGCAGAGGTTGCAATTTAGGATTGCAAACCATTTATCAACAAAATCCAAACGCCTTAGTTTGGCTAATCAATCCTGATACTACCCTAGAAAGACATGCAATTGACTTTGCGATCCAATGTTTCTGCAACTATCCAGACTTAGCAATTTTAGGGACTCAAATTAGGGATAATCAAGGCAATATTTGGTTTAGCCACGGACAATTTAATCGTTGGACAGGTTCGCTAAAACATACTCAGCCGCTTGCTACTACAAAATCAGATAACTTAGGGGAAGTGCTTCCCAGTCGATGGGTTTCTGGCTGTAGCTTAATCCTCAACTTCGCTAAATTTGAAACCTGTCCTCTGTTCGATCCGCATTATTTTCTCTATTACGAAGATAATGATTTTTGCGAACGCTATTATCAACAGGGATATCAAATCAGCGTAACGCAAGCAATATTAGTCAATCATGTTGTTTCAGCCACTAGCCAAAACAATGTCTCGGCGAAGCTTCATCATGCAACGTATAGTAAACTCTATTTTTTGCAGCAACACGGAACGCGCTTATCGCTAATTTTGAATATTATTTATATAGGATTAAAAACCATAATAGCACTCGGACAAGACCGGGCGATCGCAATTGGTCGCTGGCAAGGCTTAAAGCAGTTTCTCTTCACCCGTCAGCATGGCGAATAACCTTTTAATTAACCTAGCCGTATTAATGCAGCGTCCCACGGGAATTAGCACTTATGCGCTCAACATCTTACCTTATCTAAAAAACTTATCGCCGACCTTATTAACCGCTCAACCTTTCGAGGATTATTCCTGCTATGCTATTCCAGCAGACATGACGCCCGAACAAGGCGCAAAAGGACATTTGAAGCGGCTGATTTGGACGCAATTTCAACTCGCCCAAATTTATCAACAACAGCAGGCTCAATTACTCTTTTCTCCCCTACCCGAAGCGCCCTTATTTTCCGGCTGTCGCTATGCCGTCATGGTACACGATCTAATTCCTCTGCGGTTTGGTCAAGCGCGATCGCCCATGACCTACTATTGTCGTTATTATCTCCCCCAAGTCCTCAACCAAGCGCAGCATATCCTCTGCAATTCCTTAGCAACAGCGCGAGATATTAGCCAATTTCTAGGTATCCCCGCCAAAAAACTCACCCCCATCCCCCTTGGCTACGACAAAACCAACTTCCGCGATCTCAACTTACCCGAAAGCAACTACTTTCTTTACGTGGGACGCAGTGCCCCTTATAAGAATACTCAACGCCTAATTAGTGCCTTTAGTGCGATCGCCAAACCCCACAACTACCAACTCTGGCTAACGGGTACCCACGATCCGCGCTATACCCCCACTTTAACCGCCCAGGTGCAGGAACTAGGCTTGCAAGAACAGGTCAAATTCCTCGATTATGTCAGCTACTCAGAACTTCCCAAACTGATGAACCAAGCCTTAGCCTTAGTCTTTCCCAGCTTATGGGAAGGCTTTGGACTCCCAGTCTTAGAAGCAATGGCTTGCGGTACGCCCATCATTACCTCTAACCTAGCATCCCTCCCCGAAGTCGCAGGCGAAGCAGCACTATACATCAACCCCTACAACCCCGACGAGATGACCCGCGCCATGCAACAGGTCGGGAAAGATGAGAAAATGCGATCGCACCTCCGTCAAGCCAGCCTCACCCAAGCCAGCAAATTTAGCTGGGAAACCACCGGAAATGCTACTTATTCAGTGCTGAGTGCTTCTCTAAGTGCTGAGTGCTGAGTGCTGAGTAGGTTTTTTATTGCTGAGTTGAAAGTGGTGTTGTGCGGTTCTTAGTGCCTAGTTGTGAAAGTTCCGTAGCTTGTACATCAAGTAGCGGTGTTCCGAGACGAAGAAGAGTATGGAGTGAGTCAAAAATTCCCTTTCTTCCCCAACCCCCAACCCCTAACTCCCAACTCCCTTCTTCCCCAACTCCCAACTCCCAACTCCCAATTCCCCTCTTCTCCCCCCATGTCCGATCTCAAGTATGCTTTAGTTCACGAATGGTTAACCCCAGAAGCGACGGGGGGTTCAGAACTGGTTGTCCAAGAAATTCTACAGACGCTAGAGGCAGATTTATACGCCTTAATTGACTTTGAGTCTATCAACCCTGAAAGCTATTTGTATCAACGGCAAATTGGTACGACTTTTTTGCAGAACTTTCCGCTAGCGCGTCGAGGCGTGCAGAAATATTTGCCCTTGTTACCTTTAGCCATCGAACAACTCGATCTCCGCCAGTATGACGTAATTTTGTCCTCTTCCCATGCCGTCGCCAAAGGCGTCATTACCAGCCCTCACCAACTGCATATTTGTTATTGCCATACCCCCATGCGTTACGCTTGGGACTTAACCTTTGACTACTTGCAGGGGAGTAAAGCCGGAAAAGGCCTTCCCGGCATCTTGACGCGCTATCTGCTTCACCGGCTGCGCCAGTGGGATGTCATTTCCGCTAACCGAGTCGATTACTTTATTGCCAACTCTCAGCATACGGCTAAACGGATTTGGCGCTGCTATCGCCGTCCGGCTGAGGTCATTTATCCACCCGTCAACTTAGACCGCTTTCCGCTGCATCCTGAGAAACAAGATTTTTATCTCACCGTTTCCCGGCTGGTAAGTTATAAGCAAATTGAGGTGATTGTGGAGGCGTTTAATCAACTGGGTCAGGATTTGGTGATTATTGGCAGCGGCCCAGACTTCTCGCGCCTGCAACAACTGGCTAAACCTAATATTAAACTCTTAGGTTCCCAGCCCAACGCAGTTGTGGAAGAATACATGGCTAAAGCTAAGGGGTTCGTTTATGCGGCCTGCGAAGATTTTGGGATTGCCTTAGTGGAAGCACAAGCCTGTGGAACGCCGATTATTGCCTATGGCGGTGGGGGGGCGTTAGAAACGGTTAAAGACATCTACAGGTTCCCCCAGGAGGGGACAGGCTTATTTTTTGGCAAGCAAACCCCCCAAGATTTGGTGGAGGCGGTCAAAAGATTTGAACAAGTCCAAAATCAGTTTAATCCTCAAAAAGTGCGATCGCACGCCGAACACTTCTCCCCCCAAGCGTTTAGGCAACGTTATAGAGCGTTTATTGAGCATTGTCAGCAGGCCTTTAGCCCCCCAACTCAGTGAGATTTCTGAGAACATTGGAACCAAAATCTTCTTAGAAGCGGTCACTGGCTTTATGATCAGGACTGTGTGTGGTGTGAAATTTAAGGAGTAAGATGACTGCCGAAAGTCAACTCATCTCCGGCAAGACTGTTCGGATGCTTGTGAGGCGCGGTTTTAAGCCACTCACGTTTTCCGGCCGGCGCAGAGGTCTATCTCTCAAAAGTCTAGACGGAGAATTTTCCAAGCGGCTGTTCGATGTCCTGTTTTCACTGTCGGTTCTTATTCTGTTTGCCCCGGTTTATCTACTTCTCACCCTGCTGGTTGTCGTCAGTTCAAAAGGGTCTGCCTTTTACGTCCAACAGCGGGTCGGGAAAAACTACAAGCCCTTTGCGTGCTTGAAATTTAGAACGATGGTGGAGAACGCGGACGAAGTGTTATTGGAGATGATGGCGAAATCTCCTCAGATGCGCCAAGAGTATGAGGATAACTTTAAGCTGAAGCATGACCCGCGAATTACCTGGATTGGTAAGTTTCTGCGGGTTACGAGTTTAGATGAGTTTCCCCAGTTTTGGAACGTGCTGATGGGTGATATGAGTGTAGTTGGGCCCCGTCCCCTAGTCGCTGAGGAATTGCCCAAATACGGTAGCCATATTGATAAGATCCTGACCATTCGACCCGGAATTACGGGTTTATGGCAGGTGTCCGGGCGTAATGACATTCCCTATCCTCGGAGAGTCCAGATTGATTTGTACTATGTCAACTTCCGTAACATCTGGATGGATCTGTGGATCGTCGTAAAAACGATTGGTGTTATTGTCTTCCCCAAAAATAACGGAGCCTACTAACTCCTTCAGGGTACGGAGCAGTGTAATTGAGATTTCAGGCTGAGTTCTCAGAAAAGGCCGGAATTCTGAGGACTCAGTTTTTGCGCGGAAATTCCCTCACGATTCTTTGCATAGGATCTATCAACTCTTGATACTCAATAGGGAGAGTTTCGAGTTAACTTAGGGAAGACTTAAATGGTTGCCTCCGTCTGCGGCAGGAATTTCTCTTTCTTTTGAGCAGATGCAAGCAGGATTTTACTGCCTGAGTTGCGAAGTAAGTCAAAACTGGGAGCATTTACCCCCTGCTGAGAACATATTATGGGCAATAAGGAACATCAAGTATGACCCAACGCAAACGCGCACTAATCACTGGTATTACTGGTCAAGATGGCTCTTATCTGAGCGAGTTTTTGTTAGAGCAAGGGTATGAAGTTCACGGGCTGATTCGGCGAACCTCAACGTTTAACACCGATCGCATTGACCATATCTATGTAGACCCTCACAACCCCCAAGCGCGACTTTTCCTCCATTACGGCGATTTGACGGATGGAACGACCTTGCGGCGCATTTTAGAAGAGGTGAAGCCTGTAGAAATTTACAACCTCGGCGCGCAGTCTCACGTTCGGGTGAGTTTTGACTCGCCAGAATATACGGTTGATTCGGTGGGGATGGGTACGTTGCGGTTGCTAGAAGCGATTCGCGACTATCAACAGCGTACGGGGATTGAAGTGCGTTTTTACCAAGCTGGATCTTCAGAGATGTTTGGTAAGGTTCAAGAGGTGCCGCAAACGGAAACGACGCCGTTTTATCCTCGCAGTCCCTATGCTTGCGCTAAGGTGTATGCTCACTGGCAAACGGTGAATTATCGCGAGTCTTATAATTTATTTGCTTGCAATGGGATTTTGTTTAACCACGAGTCGCCGCGCCGGGGCGAAACGTTTGTAACGCGTAAGATTACCCGCGCGATCGCTCGCATTGTTGCAGGAACCCAGAAAAAGATTTATCTGGGCAATTTAGACTCGAAGCGAGATTGGGGCTACGCTAAGGATTATGTCCGGGCAATGTGGCTGATGTTACAGCAAGAACAGCCTGATGATTACGTGATTGCGACGGGCGAAACTCATGCGATTACCGAGTTTCTCGATTTGGCGTTTACCCATGTCAATCTAGACTGGCATGATTATGTCGAGTTTGACGAACGCTATTTAAGACCCGCAGAAGTGGATTTATTAATTGGCGATCCGGCGAAGGCGAAGAAGCAACTAGGATGGGAACCCTCTGTGACGTTTGAGGAGTTAGTCCATTTAATGGTAGATGCCGATCTACAAGCCCTAGGTTTGGCTTCGCCGAATGGGGATGGCTCAACCTCCTTGGATAATGCCTACATCCGTCATAATGTCGGTAGTATGGTCGATTAATTACAGTTGGTGGGACTCGATGCAAGGCTTTTCCCATTGCGTGCAAAGCTTTGGATCTCGTACCTTGGTTTTGAGCAAGCGCCTTTTTGGTGGACTTCCTGCTCAGAACCCGATGGCATGGAGGTATTAACGGATGGTACGGTTAGATTTAAGCGATCGACGGATTTTAGTCACGGGTGGGGCAGGCTTTCTAGGACGGCAGGTGGTTGAACAACTGCACCAGGCAGGGGCAAATCCTGAGAAGATTACGATTGTGCGATCGCGCGATTGCGATCTTCGATTGCCCGAAAACTGTCAAAAAGCAGTCGATCAACAAGATATTATTATTCACCTCGCTGCCCATGTGGGCGGTATTGGGTTGAATCGGGAAAAACCTGCCGAACTGTTCTATGACAATCTGATGATGGGCGTCCATCTGATTCACGCTGCCCATCAAGTAGGCGTGGAAAAGTTTGTCTGTGTCGGCACAATTTGTGCTTATCCCAAATTCACCCCGGTACCGTTCAAAGAGGATGACCTGTGGAATGGTTATCCCGAAGAAACCAATGCACCTTACGGAATTGCCAAAAAGGCGCTGTTGGTACAACTCCAGTCTTACCGCCAGCAGTATGGATTGAACGGCATTTTCTTATTGCCGGTGAATCTTTATGGCCCAGAGGATAATTTTAACCCCAACAGTTCTCATGTGATTCCGGCGCTGATTCGCAAAGTCCATGAAGCCCAACAACGGGGCGATAAGCAATTACCGGTTTGGGGCGATGGTTCGCCAACGCGGGAATTTCTCTATTCCACGGATGCGGCGCGGGGGATTGTGATGGCAACCCAAGCTTACAATGAGCCTGAACCCGTTAATTTGGGGACGGGATACGAAATTTCGATCCGCGATTTGATCGAACTGATTTGCGAATTGATGGACTTTGAAGGCGAAATTGTCTGGGAAACGGATAAACCGAACGGACAGCCGCGCCGCTGCTTGGATACGGAACGCGCTAAACAGGCGTTTGGCTTTCAAGCAGAAGTGGAGTTTAAGCAGGGGCTGAAAAATACGATTGACTGGTATCGCCAACACGCTGATGCGCTGTAATGGATAAACGCCAACTCCGGCGAAGGTTGATGCAAACTCGCCAGTCTCTCAGCTTGGGGGATTGGCGGGAAAAAAGCGATCGCATTTGCGCCCATTTACAGGCGTTTCCTCGGTTTGCGGCTGCAACAACCCGGTTGGCTTATTTCAGTTCTCGCCAAGAACCGGATCTCAGCCCGCTGTTTGGCGATGGACGGCGGTGGGGGTTTCCTCGATGCGTGGAAAAATCGCTGCTGTGGCACGCCTGGAAGCCCGGAGAAGCCTTGAGTCAGGGGATGTTTGGTATTTTTGAGCCGCACGCCGCTTTAGCCCTCTTAGAGCCGCAACAGGTGGATCTTTTGCTGGTTCCGTGTGTGGGGTGCGATCGCCTGGGCTACCGTTTGGGTTACGGTGGAGGATATTACGATCGCCTCCTCGCGTCTCCAGACTGGCAAAATAAACCTACGATTGGGATTGTGTTTGATTTTGCCTTTTTACCCCAATTACCGGTTGATGCGTGGGATCGGCCCCTAGATGCCATTTGTACGGAACAGGGTATTTTTGAATTGGTACCCCACTCCTGTTGAGCAAGTTTTGGGCTGTCTGGGAATCTTTAAAAAAAGAGCATTCAGGGTGGGATATGGATTTTACAGAAGTTCAAGCAGCCTTTGAACAGATTTGGGGCTATCCTGATTTTCGTCCTCCCCAAGGCGAAATTGTTCGCACCTTACTCGCCCAACGCGATGCTTTAATTGTGATGCCTACCGGGGGTGGGAAGTCGATTTGCTTTCAGCTTCCTGCTTTGTTACAAACGGGGTTAACCTTGGTGGTTTCGCCGCTAGTGGCGTTGATGGAAAACCAGGTTCAGGAATTGCGCCAAAAAAAGTTACCGGCGGCTTTACTTCACGGCGAGTTACCCCCCTTTGAACGTCGGCGAACCTTACAAGCGATTGAAGAACAAAAGCTAAGATTGCTTTATCTTTCCCCAGAAACGCTGTTAAGTCCTCCCGTTTGGCAGCGCTTAAGCCACCCGGATATTCAGATTCAGGGTTTAATTTTGGATGAGGCGCATTGTTTGGTGCAATGGGGAGATACCTTTAGACCGACTTATCGACGCTTAGGGAGTGTTCGACCCAGTTTATTGCACTCTAAACCCGCAGGCACGAAAATTGCGATCGCCGCCTTTACCGCCACTGCCGATCCGCAAGCCCAACAAACCATCCGCCAAACCTTACAATTAGACAATCCCGAACAATTTCTGCTCAACCCCTATCGCCCCAATCTGCATCTGAGCGTTAAAATTGCCTGGACGCCAAAAGGTCGCAAACAGCAACTCCTCAACTTTATTCAAGCGCATCCCCAACAAAGCGGCTTAGTCTACGTACGGACGCGCCCAGATAGCGAAACGTTAGCCCAATGGCTAGCCGCACAATCTCTCAAAACCGCAGCCTACCATGCCGGGTTAGACCCAGATGCCCGCCGCCAAATTGAGCAAGCTTGGTTAAAAGATAGACTGCAATTTGTGGTCTGTACTTCTGCCTTTGGGATGGGAATTAATAAACCTGATGTTCGCTGGGTGATTCACTTCCACGCACCTTTACTCCTTTCAGAATACGTGCAAGAGGTCGGACGTGCAGGTCGAGATGGAAAACCCGCAGAAGCTTTAACTTTAATTAGCGAACCGACGGGATGGCTGGATGGTGAGGATAAACAACGTCGGGCTTTTTTTGTAGACCGAATGCGATCGCAACTTGATAAAGCCCAAGCCCTAGCTCATAAATTACCACCCACCGGAGAGATTAACCCGATCAAAAAGCAATTTAAAGATAGCGAACTCTGTCTTTCTTTACTTCACAGTCGCGGACAACTCACTTGGATCGATCCATTCCACTATCAAATCTTGACTCATTCTCAAGCTACTAAATTGCCCGATACGAACAACCAAGCTATCCAGCACATGACCCAATATCTACACGAACGTCACTGCCGATGGCAATTTCTTTTGAAAAATTTTGGCTTTGCATCCCAGAAAACATCGTCCCCATGCGGACAATGCGATAATTGCACTCGGCGATAACTCAGGAAGAAGGGAATTGGGAGTTGGGAGTTAGGATTTGGGGAAGAAGATATAGGGGGAAGAAGAAGGGAATTGGGAGTTGGGAGTTAGGATTTGGGGAAGAAGATATAGGGGGAAGAAGAAGGGAATTGGGAGTTGGGAGTTAGGGTTTGGGGAAGAAGAGATCGGAAAATTTGATAACTATCAACTCAGCACTCTGCTTCGCAGAAGCTAACGCAACAGCACTTTTTTCCCACCTCTTTCCCACCCAGAACTCGGAACTTTGCACTTTTCCCCCCACCTCCCCACCTCCCCATCCCCCCACTCTCTTCCCCACTCGGAACACCGCTACGCGGAAGCAAGCTACGGAACTCGGAACTTTGCACTCTTTCCCCCCACCCTCTTTCCCACTCAGCACTCAGCACTTTACACTCAGCACTTAGAAAAGAAGCTTAACCAAAAGCCAACCTAGGGTTTACCTGGTGTTTAGTTTCATCCTTTAGAGTGAGAGGCAAGTTTTCACTGCCCTTGGTAAATCTTTTATGGTTCACTCATTTGCTTCAGAGGCTGTTGCTCCTTCCGAGTTACGCCAACTGCTTGAAGAACTTTACCAAGGTCGAGGTCTGAGCTTTTACAGTAACGGTCAAACGATTCAGATGGGTTCTCAAGATATCTGGATTGTTTGTCGCGGTGTTGTTCTGTTGAGTACCTTATTTCCCAATGGCGATGAGGTGTTACTGGGTTTAGCCTCGCCTTCAATGCCTTTTGGTTTACCGCTAACCTCTATCTATTCTTATCATGCTACGGCGCTGTCTGATGTTGATTTGATGCGTTTAAGTGTAGCGGAGATTGAGCAGTCTCCTACGCTTTCTCGGAGTCTGTGGCAGCATCAAAGCCGTCGCTTGCGTCAAACAGAGGCGATGCTGGCGTTGGTTGGACACCGGCGAGTCAAGGAACGACTGTGCCAACTGTTGTCTTTATTGAAGCAAGAAATCGGTCAACCCGTTGCTGAGGGAACGCGCATCAGCGTGAAACTTACGCACCAGAATTTAGCCAATGCCATTGGGACAACTCGCGTTACGGTAACGCGCTTGCTCGGTCAGTTGCGGGAGGAAGGATGGTTAAGTATTGACCGCAATCGTTATATTATCCTGCATTGAGCGATCGCCCAATCGGGTCAGTGCAGCTTGGGATACCAAAAGCGTTGCAAAACTCTGTTTTAATGAGTAGACTAGCTAGCTCTTAAAGCAGAGTTTTCTTTTCTTAATCAGCAAGTCTGACCCATTTAGGTACGATTAATGATAGAGAAATTCATCGTTGAGTTGAGCCGCTCAGGGATTGAAATTTCTAAGTTTTGATGCACTCTCAGCCATCGGTAGCGCAACTGAAAAATCCATCTTAAGGAGCTAGGCGATCGCATTCATTTTGATGAGAATTGAATCAATTCTTGATAAAAATTTAACAAAATAGAATGTATAAGGAGGCACAATTATGCTTCGGTTTCACAAATTCCTATTGATGATTGGCTTTAGCGTTGCGGTTGGGGGGTTGCCAACGATCGCGATCGCCCAAGAAGTGCCTGAAGGCGTCACCCTATCCGGCGAATCGCTCAATGTCGAAGACCGTACAGTCAACGATCTGCAAACCGTCTGGCTTGAGGCGAGTCCTCTAACCACTCTAGAAGTTAATCCCAGTCCGCCTGCAATTGATGCCACTGGGGTGAGAGTCAATCTCAACGAGCAACTCGAATACATTCAGCGCGAGGGCGCAAACAATCCTAGCGTTGCCTTTCCCTTTGCCGGAAATCAACCGATTGGCAATGAAGGACAATTCCAATTTAGAATCGCCCAATAAGGGAGGCGATCGCCTCCCCCAACCTTAGCTGATTTGTTTGGCTTGAAAATCTTTCAACTCTTGCGGCTTAACAGCACCATATTCGGTGAGAATGGCTGTAATTAACTCGGCTGGCGTGACATCAAAAGCCGGGTTATAAAACTCAGTTCCCGCCGCACAGATGACGGTTTCGCCAATTTTGTAAATCTCAGCCGGATCGCGTTCTTCGATGGGGATTTGGCTGCCATCCGATAGCTTAAAGTCTACCGTCGAGAGAGGCGCGGCGACAAAGAAGGGCAAATTATGGGCCTTAGCGGCGATCGCTAAACTATAAGTCCCAATCTTATTCGCCGTGTCGCCATTGGACGCGATCCGATCCGCCCCCACAATCACCGCATCAATCAAGCCTAACTTCATGCAGTGCGCGGCCATACTATCGGTAATCAAGGTTACGGGGATGCCTTCTTGAACGCATTCCCAAGCCGTTAACTTCGCCCCTTGCAGGCGAGGGCGGGTTTCATCAGCATACACGCGCTTGAGGCGGCCGCTATGCCATGCCGTTCGCACAACGCTGAGGGACGTTCCATAACCGGCCGTCGCTAAGGCCCCGGCGTTGCAATGGGTCAGAATCGTCAGCTTTTCTGGCGTTTGCGGTAAAGCTTCTAGCCCGTGCGTGCCAATGGCTTGACAGGTTTGCAAGTCTTCAGCGTTGATGCGCTTGGCAGTATTGAGCAAGATTTCCTTAATTTCATCGACCGTTCCCAAGCTTTCGTAGGCGGTTCGCATCATCCGCGAAATCGCCCAAAATAGATTCACCGCCGTTGGGCGGGTTTGACGTAATTGTTGCGCGATCGATTCGAGTTGAGCAAAAAACTCATCGCGTTCTTGAGTTTGCACATCCCGCGCCCCTAAGTACAGTCCATAAGCGGCTGCAACTCCAATGGCTGGGGCCCCCCGAACAATCATCGTCCGAATGGCAACGGCCATGTCTTCGTAACGACTAATCTCGACTAAGACATATTCGGTTGGGAGACGATTTTGATCGATCAGTAAAACGCGGTCTTCATTCCAGATAACGGGATAAACCTGAACGGTAGAAGCTGTCATAGAAGTCGTTTTTCGGTGGTTTGGGCGCAGCTAGCAAACTGGACTATCTGAACATAATACCGAGGCGAACCCTTCTAGCCAACCTTTTCGTGCAGACCGTTGTTTTGAGGGAGAGGGGAGAAGGGTCTGGGTTAAAGCCACAGAGGCGATCTATCGCACAGGTGATGACTAAAGCCCTTTTTCGAGCTAAAAGTATTTCATTGTCCTTTAAGTCGATAAGATAGGTCTAACAATGGCGCTCGAAATGGTAGTACCCAACATGGTTTGTGATGGCTGTGCTGAAAAAATTACAGAAGCCATTAAAACAGTAGACTCGGAAGCCAAAATTAATATTGACTTGCCGACTAAGCACGTTAGCGTAGATACGGAAGTGTCTTTAGAATCGATTGAACAAGCGATTACCGCCGTTGGTTATGAGGTAGAACCTTAAGGAAGGGACGAGGCGATTCTTCAGCGAATCGCCTTTTGTAGATGGGGTGGTTTCGTATTTTTTAGCCCAAAACAAAGTTTTAGAACTCGATCGGCGATTGGGAATCTGCCTCTAGATATATCAGCAGACTTGAGCGTTTGTTCACAATAGAAGTATTACACTCAAGTCTGTATAAGCGGTTGCGAAACCATGATTAATTTGCACAAGAAAACCATCGTTCGCTTTATTTTATCGGTATGCGTTTTTGGGATATTTCTATTGAGTAGCGTTCCTGCCACCCTTGCCGCACCAGCAGTTGCGCCCCAATCGGTTCTAGCCGCACAACTCAATATAGAAGGAGGCGATCACCTTCAGGGTAACGTCAATCGGACATTAGGTCGCGAACACCTGGGCGAACTGAATCGCGAAACTCAAGGAACCTTAATTGAAGAGAAAGGGAAAACCCAAGCCGCCTCCGAAAAAGCTAAAAAATCGCTCGATCGCGTCAGCAGCCAACCGGAAAATCACACCGAAAAGTCAGCCCCAGGATTGATCGGTAAAATCAAAAATTTATTCAAATAAATTTCGTCTCTCAAATCCCCCTAATTTCCCCTAGCGTTCGCTGGTTCAGGAGATTAGGGGGATTTAGTATGCTCTAGCGGCGCAACTTCACAGCCGTTCCTGTTGCCGTAACCAGTAACAGCGCCCCCGACTGATCGACATTAATGCTGCCCGTATCCACTTCAACCGCTAAAATTGCGTCTGCGCCTAGCCGTTGTGCCCGCTGACGCAATTCGGCGATCGCCTCTTGGTGGCCTTTCTCAAAAACTTTCTCATAACTCCCGGTACGTCCGCCAACAATATCGCGAATCCCGGCAAAGAAATCGCGCAAAGCATTAGTACCATAGACAACTTCAGCCGTAACGATTCCCAAATAGGACTCAACAACATATCCGTCAACGGAGTCAGTGGTGGTAACGATCATAGTTTTCTATTCCTATTAACCCTCAAAAATTAACTTCAAGCTGCAACCTAAATAATCCCGATCGAGTCAGGCTGGCTGGAAGACTATTCCAGCAATACTCAGCGTTTCGCCATTCAATGTGCGATCGCGCTTAAATTGCGGATGGCGAAATGCAAGCAAGATGCTAGCATTCTCTTCGTTGCTCTAAACACTTTGACACAGAATCGACCGTGCAAAAGCAGACTCTATTCTTGGTGACACTTTTCGCCTGGGGCGGTTTCGCTCTAGGTTTACCGCAAGGTTCTTCCGCTGTGGAGTTAATCGCCCAAAGCCGTCCAACCTCAGCGAGCCAGCGCCTCAACGAACTCCTGCGGGAAGGCCGCAAACGGGTAGATGCAGGAGACTTTATGGGAGCGATCGCGCTCTATCAAGAAGCCGCATCGCTCGATGGTAACAACGCTCGGATCTTCGCAGGAATTGGCTATCTCAAGGCGCGTCAGGGAGATTATAGAGCAGCCGTAGACGCCTATCGACGCGCTGTGAGTCTCGATACCAACAATGCTGATTTTGCTTATGCCCTGGGCTTTAGTTTAGCCAGCGGCGGCGATTATAGTGCGGCCGCTTCAGCTTACCAACGCGCTATCCAACTCGATCCTCGCAACCTGAATGCTCATTTGGGATTAGGGGTGGTACTCTTGCGCCAAAATGACTACAACGGGGCGATTCGCTCCTATCAGCAAGTTTTAAGCATCGATCCGCGCAACCCTGACGCCTACGAGTTAATTGGGGCGTTGTACCTACAACAGGAACGCTATCGCGAGGCCATTGAACCGTTACAGCAAGCCGCGCAGTTAGCCCCCCGTAAAAGTAGCATTCAGTTGAAATTAGCCAGCGCTTGGTTAGCTCAAAATAATTTGGATGCAGGGCGGGTGGCGCTAGAGGAGGCGTCGAGATTAGAACCCAATAACCCCGATATTCACTTTGAAATTGCACGGCTCAGACAAGCTCAAAATGACCTCCAGGCGTCGCTGTCGGCTTATCGGCGCGTGACGGCATTAAGGCCAGATCATATTGACGCGCATTTGGCGATCGCCGATATTCTGACGCAACAGCAAGATTACCTGTTAGCGATCGTCGCCTATCGCAAGCTGATCGAACTAGCCCCCAATAATCCCCAAGCTTACTATCGTTTGGGCTTGGCGCTCCAAACCAGAGAGCGCCGTTTGGAAGCCCGCGAAGCCCTAGAAAAAGCTCGCGATCTGTTCCGCGCCCAAAATCAAGCCGATGGGGTGAGGCAGGTCGAGGAAGCCCTGCGGAGACTGCGTTAGACTAACTGGCGCTAACGCGGGCGAGGATGTCTTCGAGTTCGTCGAGTTGAATGGCTCCGGTGAAGGCTTGATTGTTCATTACAAAGAAGGGCGTACCGGAAATTCCTAAGCTCGCAGCCAGTTGCATGTCTTGCGCGATCGCACTATCGGCTAAGGTGCGATCGCGCTCAAACTGTTCTAAATCTAAATTAAACTTGCGGGCGAGTTCCTGATACAGGTTTTCCCCCAGTTCGGTTTGGCGTTGAAATAGCGCATCGTGAACTTCCCAAAATTTACCCTGTTGTCCGGCTGCCCAAGCCACTCGCGCCGCATTCATGGCTTCCGGATGGGATGGGGTAATGGGAAAGTGTTTGTAGGCTAAGGTAACGCGATCGCCATGTTTTGCCATAAACTGCTTTAGCGTTTGACTGGCTTGAGCGCAATAGGGACATTGGAAATCGGAAAATTCGACCAAAACAATCTCAAACTCTTCAGCACCCTGATAGGGAGAATTTCCGACAATTCCCCTAGGGTTAGTTTGCAACTCTTCGAGAAATGCCTGTTGCGCCGATTGGAGTTGCTGCTGTTGCTGTTGCTGATAGGCTTGTACCGACTCGATTAAGACTTCTGGGTGGTTGCGAATAATCTGTAAAACCTGTTCTTCTAAACGCGGGCTAATGTTACTTGCAGCTTGAGCCGGTAAGGCAATCGTCAAAAATACTAAACTAGCTATTAAGCAAGCCAAGAGTTTGCTCTTTTGTTGCAGAAGTTTAGCGCTACTCTGACCTATGTTTTTGAGCTGGAATAGCCAAGCGCGATCGGTCATCCGGTTTTACCTCAAAAAATGGATACTTCTATCGTTTGCCTTGAGACCCAAATACAAAGCGCCAGTTCTCCTATCGTGGAGACCAGCGCCTTGCATATATATTTATGTCGGTTCTATTTTGAAGGTCTTTATATGGGCTGACCTCCTTTCAACACTCTTAATAATCGCAGAAAAAAATCGTTCCTCTAGATTTCGTAATGTTTTCTTTGTATTTCGCTTTGTCACCCGACATAAAGTTTTTCTTTGGAAAAGTCACAAAAGTTTACTAACGCTCAGAACGCCGATTTGCCTGTTGTTCTAGGCGAAACAACCAAACCATTAGCGCCACTACACCCAGTTGTAGAGCAAGATTGGGTAATGCCGTTCCCACCTCTCGCCCTGAAGCCACCTGTGCCAAAAAGACTAAAGCGCCAATAAACCCAGACGCCCCAAACGCCACATAAATAAATTGCCGCAACCCTCGATACGGGGCTTTGATCTCGGCGCGGAGCTGCTTATACTGTTCGGGAGTTAAGTTTCGAGACTTGTGCTGGCTAAACTTGGGCATAAGGGTTTTATTTTGCGAATAAGCGTGTTATAATCATTAATCGTCAATGTCAGTGCCGATGTAGCTCAGTGGTAGAGCACTCGATTCGTAATCGAGCGGTCGTGAGTTCAAATCTCATCATCGGCTTTAGTCAAGAATGTAGCACCGTCAAGGGTTACAAGATTCTGAAAGCCATTAGTTGCTGGTTCAACTCTGAGGGTTGGCTTTTAAAACTTGTACGAAAACCGAATTTGGATAAATGAGACTCGTGGGGGCGGGAACCATTTCACCTCGGAAGTCGAGGATTTGGACGATAATCAAGTAGGCGATCGCCAGTAAGATCGAGATTGCCCCGGTAATCACTGCCACGACTTTTGAACGATCCATTTGCTTGTTGCTCTTAAACCACTGCTGTTTTAAATTAACGCAGACTGGATCGACAAGCGAGAAGGGATCGATATCAAAAGGCACAAAATGGGGAACTTATAAAATAGCGTAACGAAAAATTCAGTAGATTCGCGATGGATTCTGCAACCGCTCAACCGATACAACCCGCGACAACCGATAAACCTGCCGTTGTGCAAACCTTCGATCTCAGTAAGGTTTATCGCACCGGGTTCTGGATGACTCAGAAAATAGCGTCTCTCTCCAACTGTACGCTTTCAGTTTACCAAGGAGAAACCTTTGGGTTGCTAGGTCCCAATGGTGCGGGAAAAACCACCTTGTTGAAGATGTTGTTAGGTATTGTCCGCCCAACCTCTGGACGAGCGATACTCTTAGGGAAACCGATTGGCGATCGCCAAATCAAGCAACGCGTTGGCTATTTACCAGAAAACTCCTATTTCTACGACTACCTGACGGGTTGGGAATTTCTGCAATTTACCGCAGGCTTATTGAAAGTTCCGCGTTCGGTTCAACGCCGCCGCATCCCGGAATTATTGGATTTAGTGGGGTTAGCGCAGTCTGCGGCCAAGAAAAAGCAAATCCGACAATATTCTAAAGGGATGCAGCAACGGATCGGCATGGCACAAGCTTTAATTAACGATCCGGAGGTGGTATTTTTAGATGAACCCATGTCTGGACTCGATCCAATGGGACGCTATCAAATTCGCGAGATTATTACTTCCCTTAAAGCCCAAGGAAAGACGATTTTCTTTAATAGTCACATTCTTTCCGATGTCGAGCAGATTTGCGATCGCGTCGCCATCCTTGCTAAAGGCGAACTCATTAAGATGGGTTCCCTAGACGAACTCCTCGGCACCTCCGAAGCCTATCAAGTGCGGGGAATAGGCGGAAATATCCAAGTTTTGAAACAATGGATACCCGATTTAAGCTTTGAAGAAGAGGGTTGGTTTGGACAACTTCAAGGCAACCCCTACGATTTTATGGCGAGTCTGCGCTTGATGGATGCCAAAGTGACCCATCTCAATATTGCCCGTCATTCCCTAGAAGAGTTCTTCATCGAACAGTTGAAACAACGGGGAATTCACTCTAGCAGTTAAAAATTAGAGATTGCGATCGCCTTCTCACAGACAGAGGAATTGGGGGTGAGGGATTTTCCTTTCAGTTTAACCCCCAAAACGACGTTATTCAGACCCTCTCAGGCTAGCCAACCCCAAATAACGAATCCCTTGGGGAGAGACTGCAAAGCGACAAGGGAGAACCTCTAAGCCGAGTGCGATCGCCTCATTAAATAATTTCCCATAAACCGGGTCAGCGCTGGTACCGGGGGCAAATTCGGTACAATCAGCGCGATTAATCAGATAAAGCATAACCGCCCTGGCTTCCGGTAGCAAAGCCGCTAACTCGCGTAAATGCTTTTGTCCCCTAGTCGTCACCGTATCGGGAAATAAGGCTAAACGACCTTTGACCCATGTGGTATTCTTCACTTCCAGATAGATTGGACGAGTCTTTTCCCCTGTCAGCAGAAAGTCTACCCGCGAGGAACCATAGGCGACTTCTGGGCGAATATCTTGATAATCGCCTAATTCGGGAAACAGTTGTTTTTGCAAAGCAATTTTAATCAGGCGGTTGGGTAGCGCCGTATTCACCCCTACCCAAGTCGGTTCATTATCCGTCACCTGGATCATTTCCCAGGTGTAGCGTAACTTGCGCTTCGGATCGTTGTTGTAGGAGACATAAACCGGATTGCCGATTTGACAGATACCCGTCATCGGGCCAGTATTGGGACAATGGGCAGTCACCACCTCACCCGTCGCCAATTCAATATCGGCAAAAAAGCGCTTGTAGCGTTTTACCAGAATTCCGGGATGGAGTTGGGGGTATTCGTAAATCAAACTCATTAGGGCCGTCTATAATTGCAAAGCTAAATTGCTGTATCGTTAAGGCGATCTTTAAAAATCGCGCAACGGTTCATCGTACCCTAATCTCGCAACCCATCCCCAACACTGTGACTGAAGTTAAGAAGCCTAAGCGTACCCTAGCAAGCATTGCCACCATCGTCGCGGTTGCGACCTTAATTAGTAAAGTTTTTGGACTGGTTCGCCAACAAGCGATCGCTGCCGCCTTTGGGGTTGGCCCTGCCTTTGACGCTTATACTTATGCTTACGTCATCCCCGGCTTTTTGCTGATTCTGTTGGGGGGAATTAACGGCCCCTTTCACAGCGCCATTGTCAGCGTTTTAGCCAAGCGCAAACCCGAAGAAGCCGCCCCCTTAGTCGAAACGATTACCACCTTTGTAGGGGGGATTCTCCTACTCGTGACCATTGGTTTAATTATCTTTGCCAATCCCTTAATTGATGTAGTAGCCCCCGGTTTAACCACGACACCGGAAGGGGAAGTCATCAGGGCGATCGCGATCCAACAATTCCGCATTATGGCACCAATGGCCCTGCTAGCGGGATTAATCGGTATCGGCTTCGGTACCCTCAGTTCAGCCGATCAATACTGGCTACCCTCCATCAGCCCTCTGTTTTCCAGCGTGACCGTAATCGTCGGTATCGGCATTCTAGTTCTACAATTCGGACGCGATATCATTCAACCCCAATATGCCCTAATGGGTGGCTTAGTGCTAGCGTGGGGAACCCTAGCTGGGGCAATTTTACAATGGTTAGTCCAAGTCGTCGCCCAATGGAAATCCGGTTTAGGCACCCTGCGCCTGCGGTTTGACTTCAACCAGCCAGCAGTCAAAGAAGTCATGAATATCATGGGCCCTGCCACCTTTTCCTCTGGGATGATGCAGATTAATGTCTATACAGACCTCTTCTTTGCTTCCTTCATTCCCCAAACCGCCTCAGCTTTAGGATATGCGGGCCTTTTAGTTCAGACTCCCTTGGGTATCCTCTCCAATATGCTGCTAGTACCGCTACTCCCAGTATTCTCGCGGTTAGCCACTCCCAACCACTGGCCAGAACTCAAGGGCAGAATTCGCCAAGGTATCATCCTCACCGCCCTCACCATGTTACCCCTAGGGGCGCTGATTATTGCCTTAGCCGTTCCCATTGTCCGCGTCGTTTACGAACGGGGGGCCTTCGATCCCGAAGCCTCGCAGTTTGTCGCACCAATGTTGATGGCTTACGGGGTAGGGATGTTCGTCTATCTCGGTCGCGATGTCCTTGTACGAGTATTCTATGCGTTAGGGGATGGACAAACCCCATTTCGGATTAGCGTGGCGAATATTATCCTGAATGCCGTATTAGATTTCTTGTTAATTAATACCTTTGGCGCACCCGGTTTAGTCTTAGCCACCGTCGGCGTCAACTTTGTTTCAATGATTGCCTTACTGATGATCCTGCATCGCCGCATGAACGGTCTACCCCTGCGCGAATGGACGGGCCCCATTGTCAGTTTAACCGCCGCAAGTTTCGTTGCAGGTGTCGTCAGTTGGGGTCTTCTGCAAGTCTGCGAATACTTCTGGGGAACGGAAGGCTTCTTCATTCAACTCTCCGAACTCACCCTTTCAGGAATTATCGGCTTAGGCGTTTTCGCCTTAATTGCTGCCCAGTTAAAGTTACCCGAAGTCGATGTCTTCGTTGGACGAGTCCGTCAAAAGTTTGGCAGATAGTTAGGGGTGGGGGAAGCTAAGGGCTATTAGTTCTTCCCCCTTGAGCGGTCTTTATAATTGCTCTAGGATTTGATTTCTCTTGTGATTAAACTCATCCTCAGTAATTAGTCCTCTGTTCCTAAGCTCTTTAAGTTTTTCTAGCTTGACCATAGGTTCTGATGTTTGGGACTGCGTTTTTTGATAAAATTTATGTTTATATTCCAATAAGTAATTAATAAACTCCATAGCTTTTTGTGCTTCTCCTGGTATTGTAAGCGCTCCATGAATTTGAAATCTTGAGTTACGCTCAACGTTTTCATTGTCAAGATAGGTAATTTCTAAAATATTCTTAGTTTGTTGAAGCTGACGCCCGACCTCTCCAAGAGCTAGCATTCCTCGAACTCCCCCCAGTTCAAAGTAATCAAGTTTTGCTTCTATAACTCTGTTATAAGGCAAGTTAAAAGAAAGGCTGTTATCAAGAAAAATAAAATGATTTTCCGCAATAAATGCCCATCCAGTTGTGGAAGAGGCTTGAGGATAACCTTTAACACCTCCTTTATAAGTTGCTATTTGACTAAAAACAAGTTTTTCATTTTGTTCTATTAACCCCTTTTTCTGTAACTTATCAAATTGAACCTGCCTTTGTGAAGCTGCCAACCGGCTTGCTTGGTCTTCGGCTTGTTGCTCAAGCGTTTTTTGAGAGTTTTTGACAATAAATTCTTGACCTTGAGGAGTAGAAATAAATATCAAACAAGCAACAATGAAAATAACAATGAACCAAATTATAGTTGGATCATCTAGTAAACTAAGATTAGATATTGCAAATATTATTCCTCCTATTCCAAGTAAATATAGTAGCAATAATTTACCAACAGGGACTGACATGGGTTCTGGCTTTGTCGTTTTAACAGATACAGTATTTAAGGGGACAGGAGACTTTTGATAAACTGATGTGGGGAGAGAGTTAGGCTGTTCAATCTTACCGGCATCACTAGAATACGGATGATTTTGAGGGGCAACTGCATTAGAAATTACTGGATCAGAAGCTACTATGATTGAAAATTCTTGAACCCAAGCGTTAGAGGTATAACCTGTTTGTCTACCATAAATCTTAAGTTTTTCAATAGAGGAAAGACCTAAATTTTTGATGCCATCGTGAATCCATTCGGTTAAAGTAGATTGATTAGGAATAGCTTCAGATTCAACCAGGACATACAAACATCCATTTTTTAGTGTAACTTTTGCTACAACTCCTTGAGGTTTTAAAGAACGGTTCATTAATCTTGAAATTGCAGTTACATCGCCTTGTTGGGCAAGTTCAAAAAGGTTAGTTTGAGACATAGAGTATCGTTGGGAAATTCATCTAACTCCAGAATGCCCAAATGCGATCGCAAAATCTCATCTTTGTTAGAGTTATAGAGAAAGTATTTCTGATAAGTCAGGGTGCGATCGCAAATATAGCAAGCCTAGGTGAGTTGTGAAATGCCCCTCACCCCCAACCCCTCTCCCAGTGGGCGAGGGGAGTTAGAGAAGGTTCAGATTTGATTTAGGATCGCTATATGCATCAACAAGCTCAAATACCCGACCCCCAGACGAGAGCGCAAAGTGTTGCTAGGTGGCGCGAAGTCAACCAACAAATCGACTTGCTGACACTACAGCTTGATGAATTAATTGCAATGGTAGAAACGGGTCTGCGAGAGCAACGTCTGGTTAGGCTTCAAGGTAAAGCAGAGATTACCAACAGGTAAGAGGGGATGGGGGCGATCGCGCTCATCTTGCCCTTGCTAAACTGGGGGAGTGCGATCGCATGTTTGATCGGGTACTCCTGGGGGACAGGCGCGATGCTGCGCTGCTAGCACTATAACTGCTCTAGCAACCTGTCATACTCCGCGTGTGAACCAACCCAAAACCAAGCGTGTCTAGATCGAGTTCTTGGGTTTTTCCGGAATGGTACTCAGCCATTGCGGAAGCTGCGAGTTTTGCAAGAGTATCTGGCGAACGAGAGAAAGCTTCATCCCAACGTTGCTCATCCTCAATTTCTGCCAAAATTATCGCAGCGATCGCATCTTGCTCGCTTTCACTTAAGGTTTGCACAATCGCGATCGCACGTTCAAATAACTCAGTCATCGCTTATCCTACTCTGAGCATCACAACTGCATCCTATCCATTATCGCCACTTTCAGACCAATTGAGCAGAGTCAGAATTCCTAGGTGCGATCGCGCTCATCTTGCCCTTGCTAAACTGGGGGCGATCGCCTTTGACTGATAAATACTGGTAGAGCTAGCCTCCACTGCATCGCGTTGAATAGGCATTTACAACTCCTCGATCGTCACCAACCCACCTTCGGTAAACTGAATCACTAGTTCTTGCTCATTTAAAAGAGCAGTCCCAATCAGAGGTCGTCGTCCCGTCGCAAACACGCGAACATCTCGTTCTACTCCATCCCAAAGGATTGTTGCTTGATGAACGGGAAGAAAAACTGAACTGTTATCAGCCAAGTTCGCAGGTAGATTGTATAAGAATGGCAGTCTTAACAAATTGACCGCTTCTGGTGGTAGGCAAAGGTGATCGGTAAAACCTGTATCTATAACAAACTCAATCGGGAAAGTTGCACCATTCACCAAGAGAAATGTTAACGAGACAATCGCATGTCTGTCAGTCACAATACCGGAAATCACTGCTCACCCGCTCCATCACACCACCGAAAGAAGCCGCTACATTATAGCCAATGCGGATTCCAAAGAGTCTTGCATAGGGATGTTTAGCCTGGAGGCTTTGCGCTGCTTGTAGCCCAGTTTCATCAACTTCATAGTCACCTGTCTCAATATTGATGATGACCATTTTTCCAATATTTTCTTCTATCTCAACCTTTTGACGAATTCCGCCCTCGTAGATTTGGTAGGCACGTTTCGCAACTTCTTCACTGCTCAACAGGATAGCTTGCATAGGTTGACTCCCGATCGCGATTCGGCTTTTGTAGGTCTCTTTATGATATCTCACAGGTCGGTAGGAGGTTTCACGACGAGCAGCAAAGCGATTGGGTTTTGCTTTCTGGTAATCAAAGCGATACTCAGCCAAAAGCTCATCCATATCTGATTGTTCGCCTAGTGTAATATTGACGCGGTAAGGCATTGCATTTTAGCAAACAACTTTCCTTCTGCTGACTTGCTCGAAGTGAAGGTTAGCGATCGCGCTGATTTGCTATTAGGCTAGAAAGGGCGATCGCAATCTAGCCAAATCCTGCATCCTGGCAATCTGGAAGTTAATAGAAGAAGCTAGCTAACCCCCTTTTGCTATCTGCTAAATGCAAGAGAGTTCATTACTCAGCAGCAACAACGGCATATTTCGCACAGTTACTATCAGCCCAAGTTCCTAGCTTATCGGCTGTGAATTTGCTCAAGTGATAGGTGCCAACAGCCGCCGCACCCGTTCCGCCGACGAGGATTGTTCCCATCACTAACGGCCCTCCAACGGCTGAGGTGACAACCGCAGTTGCTGCTGCGCCTGTAACGCTGCTACCCATCATTCCAGCTATGGCGGTGGTTATCCCGCCTAGCCCTAACTGAGAAACGGCTGAAGCAATTCCTGCATAACCCGAAAGCGCTCCAGCTCCCGCAGCAGAGGCTGAGGGAATGGCTTGAGTAATCGTCCAAGTTGCAGCAACTCCTTTTTGAAGAATTTGCCACTTTAAGGTGTCAGTTCCTCTTAACTGATCGAGATAAGCTCTACATACGGTTTCTGGCGTAGCGTTCAAGAAGTTCTTCGCATCTGCCACAAGCTGTTTATTAGATAGAAGCTTGCTGAGTTGTGGGGGGATAGACAAATCGAGAGATACGGCGGCTAAGGCGGGTTGTGGAGAAGTCCAGCCTAACGATACCGTAACCATGAGAGCGATTAAAAATGCACAGAGGATTCTTTTAAGCGGCTTCAGCATGGGTTCCATGAATAAAAAGAACAACATTGCCCCTAGAATTCCCAGAAAATACTTACGACTAACACTTGCAAGAATCTGATGAGTCTGGTTGCATCAAGCCATGTGCTTTCATCATCAAACCCATCTATTCAGCACGACTAGCAGCCAGCTTTGCATAGTCTAAATTCCGTTGATACTGAATGGCGCGATCTTGCGCGATCGCATAATTAGAACTTGACTCTGGAACCACTTGCATTAACTGAGCCGCAGTTTCCCAGTGAAGCGCCACTTCTTGCCAATCTGACTTGAGTTTAGCGGTTTGCGTGCGATTGGCGGCCTCGGTTGCGTGGTTCACGGCTTCTCGAAATGGATCGAGTTCAAGGACTAAAGGGGGTTCAGAGTTGGCGGTAGAAGATGGATTGAATTGAGTTTCCTCTATTAACTCGCTTTCCTCGGAGGGGGTTGCAATCTCTTGACTCTCAAAAGAAGGCGTTGAGAGGGTTGCAGCCGCAGACAGAGAAGGGGTTCCAGCTACGTCAGGTGCAGGCGTTACAACAACTTCAGCGATGGGAGTGGGAGGGGTGGGAACTGAGGTGACGGTAGTGGGTAAGCCAACAGCAGCAATGCGCGAAACAATGGCAAATCCCCAAACTCCGAGGATAAATAATAAGACACTTTTGCCTAAACGTTGAGCAGTGTAGCGTTTTCGTAGCAAGAATTCTGCTTGATAGAGATAAACCGAAATGAATAACCAAATTGCAACCCAGTGACGGAAAAAGACCATTCCTTGAATTTCCCAAAGCATCCCTTCTCCCCGGTTAAAGGGATCTTCGGTTTGGTCTAGCACTATTCTGGCAAATCTTGCCAATCCGCGCGCCATACACTCGTCAAACGTGAAGTCGCGAACGAATACGCTAGGAACGCAGGTAACTGATAAGGGTAGCGCGAATAGAAAAAACAGCAGCGTGAAAGACGCAATAATGACGAAAATTCCATATATGCCTTCCCAAAGACTGTTTGAGGTATTCCACCAGGAGATCCAGCGAGTAAGTAAAGCGGGTTTTTTCCACTGGAACCACAGCAGATAGTAGGTTAACGTCAGGAGTAAAGCGGGAAGGACGAAGCCTGCTAGGGTAAAGAGAATTAGTGCAACTGGATGATTTGCAAGTGCAGCAACTACAATTGCTGCAAATCCTTCAAGAGTTCCACGACTCCCAGGTACCGCTAGGGGAATTAACAAAAGCGCTCTAATCCATGAACTAGGATAGGGTATCCAAACGGGCCAAGGTATGCGCTGAAGCTGTTGGTGAATCTGGTCTAAAAAGTTAGGCTGTTGAGACATAAACCGATAAGAGAAAAAGTGCCTAACTTCAGAATTCCCAAGGGCGATCGCAAACACTCACCTGCGGCTAAAGTTGGGCAGTGCGATCGCGCTCACTCTCTTCCCTTAAGTGCTGCAATCAAAATTCGCATCAAAGGATCTAAATCCTCTGGTACTCTGTAACTATTAATCCCTTGCTCAAAATGCTGATTTGCGCGATCGAGGGTGGCAAATTGCCAAAGGGTTCCGGTTGAAACTGCACCAACAATTATAGGTTGAACAGAAACATTCGGAGAATTATCCCATCGATCGATAGCGGCTAATTCTGCAACCAGTTGCGTGAAGCCTCTGGTGATATCTTCATATTTGGCTTCAATAACCAGTAATTGGGTACTGGGTTGCTCAATTCTCAGTAAATAATCTAGACTGCCTTGCAGTTGTGAGGAAACTTTTAAAGGGTATTCTATCCGCAACTCTGCGCGGGTATAGTGAATGAGTTCTGTGACAACTCGCGAAATCAAAATTTCTCGCCGCGCTAATTCGCTAGTTAGGGGAACGTAGGGTAATACTTCCTCAAGGCGTTCTCGCAACTCTTGCAAGCGGTCTAATTCACCAGAAAATTGAGGTAAGTTTAGGACTTTACGGTTGAGAGTGTATCCAAACTCGGCTGCAAGTTCTTTCGCTTCAAGTCCTAGCTCAAAGTATCGGCTAAAGGTATAACTTTGATTGGGATCGAGTAACGCCATAAAAAAGGGTCAGGTGGGGGAATGAATTTACCCCCAACCCTAATCAAACTAACGCACAAATAAAGGCATGACTTCGGCGGCGGTGAATAAGCCGTAAATTCCGCGTTGGTGTAGCTGGGTTCCGGCTTTGAGATAACCAAAAGCAGGGCCGCAGACATTGGCTGCCATACTGGTTTCATCGCCTAGCGTGAAGGTATGGGTAGAGATTTTACCTTCAAAGGTGCGTCCGGTAATTTGGACATTGGTGCTGAGGGGTTTTTTGGGGTTGCGGGTATCGACAACGCCGCCGACGGTGACACGATCGCGATCGCAAATTCCCGCCAACTCCAGCATAATATCATCGGCGTGTTCCATATTTTCCAGCGCTAGAATGCCATTGGTTCGATCGAGTAACGCTTCGACCTCAGCATCCGTCATCGCCCGCGCCTTCTCCACATCATATCCTGGCATATGGGCGATATCTTCGCGAATCGTAGCGCGGTAGGCTTCCCAGTTGGCAATACCCACGCCAAAGGTAATTTTAACGCTGTGAACTTCTGCATAACTCTGTGCTGCCAAAGAAGCGGCGGCGGTGAGTAAACCGGGGGTTGCGCCACAACCTGTCATGTAGGTGATCCCGGAGGCTTGAAATTCTGCTTGCAGTTCTAACAATTGTTCTACCGCACTGGTACGCTTCAGGGCATCTACCAATACCCCCCGCCAGCCAGAACGAATAAACAGCCGCGCCACATCCGCCATAAAGGTATTCGGAAGGTTGGGTAAGGCGAGGAAATAGCCATTAACGCCTTGTGCGCTGCGAATTAAGTCTTCAATGCTATTTTGACTCGGTACACCAATCGCTTCAACATACGCCAAAGACTCCCCATTGCGATAAGCTGAGGCGCAACGATCGGCATCTAAGCCTTCTGCTTGGTAAGCATACCCTTTTTGGTCGGCCGCTGCGACCCAAATCATTTCCTGCTTGGGTGCGAGGACTTTCGCAGCGGCTTGTCCTAACCCCCCAAAACCCAGAATACCCACGCGCAGGGGTTCTTTAACTTGTGTCGAGACGGGAATGCGATCGCTCAATTGCTTCGTACTCATAACTTACCTGAAATCGAACAGATTTTTATTATCCCGGCTTAGGGGGGAAAGAGTGCAAAGTTCCGAGTTCCGAGTTCCGAGTAGGGAAGAGGATGGGGGGATGGGGAGATAGGGAATTGGGAATTGGGAAGCAGATGGGGGGAAGAGGGGAAGTGGGAATTGGGAGTTAGGAGTTAGGAGTTGGGGGGAAGAAGAGACAGAAAAACTTGGTAACTATTAACTCAGCACTCAGCACTAAGAACCCCACTCAGCACTTAGCACTTTCCACTCAGCACTAAGAACCCCACTCGGAACTCGGAACTCGGAACTGACTCAGCACTCAGCACTTTCCACTCAGCACTCTTTCCCCCACTCAGCACTCAGCACTTTCCACTCAGCACTAAGAGAAGAGCTTGACTCCAGAGAAAAGTTACGCGAAACTGAACAATTAATGAGGCAAGGCTCCTCCGGTATACTAAATTTTGTTACGATTTAATTCAATATGATTCAATAGCTCTCTAGAGGTTGCAGAGTTAAAGAATCGCAGGCAGCGAGGGAAAGCGCTCTCCGATGGCATCACCAATCTTAAGGTAGATGTCACAGCAGGAAAAAAGTGCAGAAGGATTAAATTAACCAATGGAAACCCTAGAGTTTGTTATATACCCGGATGGTCGGGTACTCGAAAAGGTTACTGGAATTGTGGGTTCTTCTTGTGCGGAAGTCACCGCCGCAATTGAAGCGCAATTAGGCGTTGTGCTTCATCAAGAATCCACCTCAGAGTTCTTTGCCAAAGTGTCTAATTCGCACGAGGCAACTATCACTCAATCGAATTACAGTGAGTGGTAGGGTGGGACGATCCCCGTCGGTCGTTTGCTTAGAGCAAGGCGATGCGTACTGGTAAGGAAATCATCAATTTGGAGTATTTTCTTGTCCACCGACGTAAAATCTCAAAGTACGCAAACCTCCTCTAAAAGAATCATCTGTGAAGAGGAGGATGTCAGCTCACTTTTATCAAGTGCAAAATTGTAAAGAACTACGAAAAACGCCATGTCTCACTTTAGCCAAATCAAGACTCAAATCCGTAACCTGGACTCTTTGCAAGCGGCATTAAACGATCTGGGGATTGAGTGGAAACCCGGCCCTCAAGCTGTTCGCGGATATCGCGGTCAGACTCATGATGCAGAAGTTGTCATTGAGCAAGACAATGGGTATGACATTGGATTTACCTGGAACGGTCAAGCCTATGAGTTGGTTTCTGACCTCCAGTTCTGGGGACAAAATTTGTCAGTGGATGGCTTTTTAAATAAAATTACGCAACGTTACGCTTACCATACGGTAGTGAGCGAATCTGCTAAACAAGGGTTTCAAGTTGCAGAAAAACAAAAGAATGAAGATGGTTCGATCCGTTTAGTCGTGCAGCGTTGGAGTGCCTAATGGATGATTTTTCTCCATCTCCGTTTGACGACGATCCAGGACGTTCGGGTTTAGAACCGGAACTGGGTGGTGTTTGGCGAGATGAACCGGAACGTTCGGGTTTAGAGCCAGAGTTGGGTGGAGTGTTGCGCCAACGGGGAGTTTATGTTGATGAAATTACCTGTATTGGCTGCAAGCATTGCGCTCATGTGGCTCGGAACACGTTCTATATTGAACCTGACTATGGGCGATCGCGCGTGGTTCGTCAAGATGGCGACCCCGAAGACGTTATCCAAGAGGCCATTGACACTTGTCCGGTTGATTGCATCCATTGGGTAGACTACACGGAACTCAAAGAGTTAGAGGACGAACGTAAATATCAGGTCATCCCTATTGTTGGGTTTCCGGTCGATCCCGCCGTCATCGCCACCCATCGGCGTCGCCAGCAGATGGAAAAAAAGCGCAAAAAGCACTAGCGGTCAAGCATAAGTTATAAATTGCAACAAAGGCTGCTTTAGGGCAGTCTTTGCCATTTTTGGTGAATATGTCGGACTTGTTCTTGAAATTTTGCGCCTTTTTCCGGGAGTACCGAGGCGACGTAGTTGGCATATCCGGCGATCGCGCTCATCACATTTTCAGTATGCCCCCAATGTTGACCTGTTGGGCCGTTTTGTTCAATTTGGTGGAGGGTTGCCCGGAAGCGCTTCAGGGTTTTACGATCTAAAGAAGGGCGATCGCCATTGACGACAATTCCAGTGACATCGAGTTGGCTGGACTTTTTGCGGAGAATGCGGGTTTTCTGGTCGTTAATCGTCAACCCTTCATGGGCGACAATGGCTTCAGTACGCCGCAAAATATTACAAATACCTTGCAAATAGGGTTCATGGGCAGAAAACGTCAGATCGTCCGCATAGCGCGTATAGGTAAAGCCCAAATCTTGCGCCATTTGGGTTAAACGCCGATCTAAACGGCGACAGATTAAATTAGAAATAGCAGGACTTGCAGGCGATCCTTGGGGTAACAACCGTTCTGTCGTCGCCACATAGTACGTTACCCCATCGAGTTCTACGGAGGTGAGATCGGCTTCAGTACAAATTAAACCTAAAAGGGTGGCAACGGCTTCGCAGTAGCCGAAAGACCGGAATAACCCCTTAACGCGCTTATAGGAAATGGACGGGAAAAAGTCTTTTAAGTCTAAATTAATAATGACATCCGCCTCTAAGTGGGGATGGGCGTTGGTGAGAATAGAGCGATCGCACCGAAAGCCATGAGCCGCTGCTTCTAAGGGAATTTTTGCTAAAATCTGCTGATAAATCCACGATTGTGCCTGTTTGAGACGCGGCATCGGTGCAGAAATCAGGCGTTCTCCCCCCGTCTTTTTGGGGATAGTAAAGCGGATGTAATGACAGACTTTACTGGTTTTGCGGTTAAATGCCAAAAAGCGCAACTGACCGATACTCATACCCATCGCCGCTGCTAGATCCGCCGCTGTTTCGTAAATGGGTAAACCATAACTTTGCAGGCGTTCCTGATGACTTTGGCTTTCCGAGAGTCCCCCAGAAACCCCTTCCCCCAGATAAACAATCTCTTGCTGTTGGCGCTGCTGCCAAGCTTGGGCGCGTTCTAGGCGTTGGCGTTCGCGGCGTTCCTGGGTTTCCTGCTGCTTGCGGCGCGACTCAGCGAGGCGTTGCTTGAGGGCTTCTCGACGGAGTGCTTTTTCATCGTAAAGCCGCCGATTTTCTTGGCGCAAGCGTTCGAGTTCCTGTTGCAGTTCCCCTTGGCGGCGAATTTCATCAGCCGGATCGTCTGCAATGGTGCCTTCTGCGGGCCAAAAGCCATAGCGAATCATCTCTTCGAGGATAAACGCCTCTCGCCCCATTGTCCGAATGCGTTCGTAAAGTTCCTGGCGAGTGCGCGGTCGATCCGACATATTCACCTCGATATGGCGCGAAGAAAATTGAAACTAATCTACAATAACCCTCGTTTTTTCAACTTGCCTAGGGCATCTTCGGCGGCGGCTTTTTCCGCTTCTTTTTTACTGTGTCCGCGACCTTCGCCGTAGGGTTTATCATTAACGAAGACAATTGCCACAAAAATGGGCGTGCGATCGCTTCCTCCAGCTTTGTGCGTCTGATAGCGCGGCGGGTTGGGACCGATGCGGGCTTGTACCCATTCTTGGAAGCGGTTTTTAGAGTCAACATTCGATCGCGATTCTAAAATGCTATCAGGGACGGACGCAAATAGCGATCGCACCAACTCTCGCACGGGTTCGATATTGGAACCGCAATCTAAATAATACGCCCCAATAAACGCTTCAAAGGTACTGCTGAGGAGTTTGGGGTTGGTGGTTCCCCCTTCGCGCACGGCACCTTTCCCCAAGCGCATCTGGGAATTGAGGCCAATGGCGATCGCAAATTTTGCCAACTGTTCCTCATCCACCAGGGCGGCGCGTCGGCGCGTCATCTCATCTTCGGCTAATTTTTGACGATCCGCAAACAAATATTCTCCGCACAAAAATGTCAGCAGCGCATCTCCCAGAAATTCCAGGCGTTCGTTATCCTCTTCGCCCATACCGGGGTTTTCGTTAACGTAAGAACGATGCGTTAGGGCTTGGCGAAGCAGCATTTCATCTGCAAAGGCAGGTAGCGGCATACCTCAATATCCAACCTCAAATGGAGAAATATCTTCTATCGCTGGACTCACCTAGAGAGACTGAACGATTTACACATAGAACAGCTATAACGATGTTAAGCGATACCCGCGACCTATCGCCTAAAATGCAAGCAGTGTTTGGGTAGGAGTGCAAGCGGTGTCCCCTCAAAAACCCGTTGTTCGCGCAACGTTAATCGGCTTTTCTGCCATTGTAATGTGGTCAACTTTGGCGCTGTTGACTGCATTGAGCGGTAATATCCCCCCGTTTCAACTCACCGCAATGGCGTTTATCCTAGCATTTGGGATTGGTTTAGTCTGGAGTTTGTCCCAGGGGAAGGGACTGTGGCACCATTTTCGCCTACCGCTACCCGTGTGGGGAATTGGGGTTACAGGCTTATTTGGCTTCCATTTTTTCTACTTCATCGCCTTACAAAATGCCCCGGCGGTGGAAGCGAGTTTAATTTCCTATTTGTGGCCGTTACTGATTGTCCTATTTTCTGCCCTATTACCTAACGAACGGTTGCGTTGGTTTCACCTGGTTGGGGCCTTACTGGGGTTTCTCGGTGCAGGCTTGTTGGTGACGCAAGGACAGTCTTTTCAGTTTAATCCTGAATATAGCTTAGGCTATCTCTCGGCGTTGATCTGTGCGGTTACTTGGTCGGGCTATTCGGTTTTATCGCGCAAATTTGGCTCAATTCCGACAGAAGCGGTGGGGGCCTTTTGTGGCGTGACAGCCCTTCTAGCGGGGTTGTGTCATGTTTTATTTGAATCTACCGTTCAACCCCAAGGATGGCAATGGTTGGCGATTTTAGGCTTGGGGTTAGGGCCGGTGGGGTTGGCGTTTTTTACCTGGGATTATGGGATTAAACGCGGGAGTATTAAGGTTTTGGGCGCGCTTTCCTATGCTGCCCCTTTATTTTCCACGATTTTATTAATTGGATTTGGGCTAGCGCCTGCGAGTTGGACGGTGAGTGTGGCTTGTTTTCTGATTGTGGGGGGTGCAATCTTAGCGGCAGGGGATTTGCTGAGACGATAAGCTGTTCCGTATTCGGGAATACAGCGTTGGGTGGGTGTTTTTGTTACCTTCAGGTCTAGATTTAGCAGAGCCGATTCATGCTGGATATAGAGGCGATCGCCACCGCTCAATCTGAGATTCCTGTTCTAGAGTTTCAACAAGTTTGTCTAGAATACGCGTTGAATCAGCAACGCCTTGCCATTATTGAAGAGGTGACGTTTTCTATTGAACGCGCCGAATTTATCTCCATTGTCGGGCCGAGTGGCTGCGGTAAAACCTCGCTGTTGAGGATGATATCGGGTCTGCATCCCGCAACCCAGGGAACGGTAAGGTTTCGCGGCCAGCCGATTGTTAAACCCCTCAAAAATGTGGGTATTGCCTTCCAGAAACCCGTTCTGCTCCCGTGGCGCAATACGCTGCAAAATGTGTTGTTACCCCTAGAAGTGGTACCCCCCTACAAGCGGAAGTTTCGCGAAAATTTGCCCAGATATACCCAGGCGGCCCAGGAGTTACTGGCAACGGTGGGTCTGAGCGATTTTAAAACTCACTATCCCTGGCAGCTATCTGGGGGAATGCAGCAACGGGCCTCGCTGTGTCGCGCTTTGATTCACCAGCCAGAAATTTTGTTATTAGATGAACCCTTTGGCGCGTTAGATGCATTCACCCGCGAGGAAATGTGGGTGATGATGCAGGCGCTATGGCAAAAGACGCAATGCACGGCGGTTTTGGTGACGCACGATCTGCGAGAGGCAATCTTCTTATCGGATAAAGTGTATGTCATGGGGCCTCGGCCTAGCCGCATTATCTATGAGTTGCAGGTTGATTTACCGCGTCCGAGAACTTTGGAAACTTGTCTCACCGATGAGTTTAATCATTTGTTTGCTGAGGTTCGCCGTCATATTCGCAGAGGTTAGGGGGTGAGGATGCGATTGTTCCAAAAGTGGGTAGAGTCTCGCTACTCTAGTTTTACGCTACCGATATTGAGCGCGATCGCGCTTTTAATCGTTTGGGAAGTCGGCGTTCGGGTTTTGCAAATTCGCACCTTTATCCTACCGGCTCCTTCTGCGATTTTAGGCGAACTCAATACTTGGGGCGATACGGTGTTTAAGCATTCGCTGCAAACCCTATGGACGACGACGGTGGGGTTTGTCCTGGCGATTGGGGCCGGAATTTTGTTAGGCTTTTTGATTGGTTACTCCAAGTTTGCCTATAAAAGCCTGTATCCTTTGTTAGTTGGGTTTAATACCATTCCCAAGGTGGCGCTTGTCCCTTTGTTGGCTCTCTGGTTCCGTATTGGCGCAACTCCCGCAATTATTACAGCGTTCCTGCTGGCCTTTTTTCCGATTGCGGTTAATGTAGCGGTGGGATTAGCAACCGTGGAACCGGAAATGCAGGATGTTTTGCGATCGCTCGGAGCCTCCCAGTGGGAAATCTTCCAAAAAGTTGGACTCCCCCATAGCTTACCCTATCTGTTTGCTTCGCTCAAGGTGGCAATCTCCCTCGCCTTCGTCGGTTCGGTGATTTCTGAAACCGTCGCCTCCAATGCTGGGTTAGGCTATCTAATTGTCAGCGCCACTTCAACCTTTGACGTTCCTTTGGCTTTTTTGGGATTATCGATTCTAGGGCTAATGGGAATTCTGCTCTATAGCGTGTGTCTGCTACTCGAAGTTTACTGGATTCCTTGGCAGCGATAAGCGATGGGCGTAAAATCTCGACCTGTATAGATTTGGATGCGGTTTAGCAGTATCCTAGATTTATCCAATCGTTGGGTTCGCGATCGCCGATCCGTGTTTATCCTGATGACAACTTGCCGATAAGCGACCTTGATTAAGATAGCGAAACTTTCTCTGCTGTCTCCAGAAAAATCCATTTTGAGTCAGTCGCCTTGTCTCTAAGTTCATCCATCGAGTTCCTCTATCCCCTCCAGTGAAACGGGTGCAAGGGTTGAGACTCTCCCTTTTATCAAAGAGGAGGGTCAGTTTAACCGCCGATAGGAAGTTGAGGCGATCGCTTAACGGTTTTTTCAATTATCGACCTCATCCATTTCCATACAATAACGGCTTTTGCCCTACGGATAACCTGTAAGCATCGAGTGTATCCTATCGGTACTGATTTTTAAGCGATAGGCAACGGTTAAATGTAAACTTTTTTGTAACTAATTTCACCCCAAAGAAAGATGATTTTCTCAACGCTCCCCTTTACTCTAAGCCTATTGAATGAGAAGAGACTCGCAGTGAAACTATCCTTGACAATCTCAATCCAACTCTAATAAAGATTTTAGGGATATTTTTCCATTCAATATGCTAAGTATTCTATTTTTCAGACGTTGATTGCCGTGAATTTCTCAAAAGCATTAAAAGGCGACTTTCTGCCGATGAACTCTTACGCTGAAAAACCTAGTAAGGGTAACATTCTTATTGTGGATGATGCCCTCAACAACCTCAATCTCCTGTCTGCTATTTTACACGAGGAAAACTACCATGTCCGCAAAGCAACCAGCGGACAAATGGCACTAGCTACTTGCAATGTTGAACTTCCAGACTTAATCTTATTAGATGTGATGATGCCCGATATCGACGGGTATAAAGTTTGTCAGCAACTCAAAGCCAATCCCAATACTCAGACGATTCCTGTTATTTTCATCAGCGCGCTTGATGATGCGCTTGATAAAGTCAAAGCCTTTGAAGTTGGGGGAGTCGATTACATCACAAAACCCTTTCAAATCTCTGAAGTTCTAGCTAGAGTTGAAAATCAATTGATGATTCAACGATTGCACAATCAGTTAATGGAACAAAACCAACAACTGCTCGATCTCAACAGCAATCTAGAAAAATTGGTTCAGCAAAAAACTCAACAGCTTATCGAACAAGAGAAAACTGCTTTAATTGGACGTTTAACCCAAGGGATTGTTCATAACTTCAAAAATCCGCTGCAAACCATTATGATTTGTAGCGATCTGTTGGAACTCAAAATTCGCCGAGATACAGATTTTGAGTACGAAGAGATCAATCGAGATATTAAAATTGCAGCCATCGAAATTCAGCAAATCATGGACAACTTGCTGATTAAAAGCGTATCCGATCGCCAGCTTTCCCTCAGCTTACTGAATCTGAATCAAGTCATCGAACAAGAATTTACTCTTTTGAATGCTAACCTGCACTTTAAACATCGCATTAACAAAAAATATAAACTCGATGAAAACCTACCAGCCATTCCTCTAATTTATTCTCACATTTCCCAGGTTATCCATAACTTAATTAATAATGCTCTAGATGCGATGTGGGATTGCAAAGTCCAAGAACTGACCGCTTGCACGCACCAAGATGAAAGCTATATTTACTTAGAAATTCACGATACAGGCTGCGGCATTCCTCTAGAAGACATCTCCCAAATCTTCGATCCTTTTTATACTTCAAAACCCGCCAAAGGTTCAGAAAAGCAACTAGGCGAACCCACCGGAACGGGCTTAGGACTCTATACCTGTATTGAATTACTAAAGCCATTTGGTGGCAAAATTAAAGTCAACAGCAAAGTGGGTCAAGGCAGTCAATTTATTGTCAGCTTTCCCAAAGCCAACCCTTCTGGCTCGTTCTCTTAGGGTGGAAACGAGTCAGGGCGCGATCGCGTTGAACCTGCCAAACCCATTGAGAGGTTGGCGCTCAACTGAATTTAGTCAAACAGGCGACATAACCCCAGCAAGCGATCTATACTGATTGGCGCGATCGCCCGCATTTTTAAGCTGCCCTATTTTTTCTGGTCGGTCGAGCAAAATCAACATTAAGATTTCCTTTAGGCAACCCATTATCTCAGTTGTCCGTCAAAATCGAGTTAAGCCGATCGACTCAAAAATTTATCAACTTTGCGGTTATATCCCTCGATGGTTCGTTAATGTTTGAGTGAGCCGTTTTCCACACTCGCAGATCCGCCCACCTTTGAATTCCCTGCCATGACGTACTCATCTTCATTTCATAACTTACCCGAACTTCTCCGCCAGCCCACATCCATTGCCACCATTGCCTCGCTTGCCTTTCACGGCCTTTTGGGCGTTGCCTTACCCGTCACCCCCTCTTCTGGCCCCGAAGCCATTCCCGAAGCCGTAGACCTTGTTGAACTCTCCAGCGCCGAACAGAGTCGCCTGCCTTCCATCGCGAATTCCCCCTTGCTGCTGCCTCCCAACGAAGCGGCTAACCTGTTTTCGTCCCTCCCCTCAGACCTAAACGATCCCCTCGCCAAAGCCCCTTCCGTCACCTCCACCCTCGACTTACCGCCCGTACCAGCGGCCCCCAGATTTGAAATTGTGCCGCCTCCCGACCTGAAGAACTGGCCGTACCTGCAAAACCGGGCAAACAATCAAGCGGTCTTTAACTTACCGCTAGCCGATATTCCTACCCCAGTTCTGACGCCACCCTCAAAACAAGACTTAGCCGCACTCCCTCCAGAAATCTTTCTACCGCCTCCGGTCAAAAGCCCAACATTTGACCAACTTCCGCAATTGCAAGCCGCAACCCCCTTGCAACCCGTTCCCGTTGCACCGCCCGTTCAGGCCTCTGGAAGTCCGCAACCGCAAGAGTCACCCGCCCAGCAGCCAGAACGTTCTCCCGAAGAATTAGCCCAAGAACAGCGCCTGCGCGAAGAACAGCAACAGCGCCAAGCCGAAGATTTGGGCGGGGAAATTGCCCTAGGAACGCCGCTGCCCCAAACCAGCCCGGAAGCTTCCCCAGAAGCCGCCCCGCCCGTTGACGAACGGGTTGCCCAAGCCTATGCTCGCCAACAGGAAATCCGGGAGCAAATTGCGTATAATGCGGCGGGGACAACGCCTGAAGATGCGACAGCGAATTTACAGACCTGGTTAGAGCAAATTCAAAAGTCCTCCGGGCAAGACGATCTGACGTGGGAAATGCAAGCCCCACAGGTGGCTGCAACCTATCCCAAATTGGCTTGTCTCAATCGTTTAGAAGGGACGGCAACGATCGGAGTTTTGGTCGATCCAGAGGGTCAAGTGGTGGGCGAACCGCAGTTAATTCAAAGTGCGGGTTATCCGGTTTTGAATCAAGCTGCCGTGGCTGCTGTTGCTGGACAAACCTTTGAGGCGAAGGGCGAGTTTAAGGCCTATCCGGTGAAAGTCAAGTTTCAACCGAGTGAAGACCGTTGTGCGGGGACGCCTTCGATTCAAGAAACCGTAGAACAAGCGGTGAGTTAGAGAAAAGGTGTGATATGACGCTAGATGTTGAGTTCGTGGCGCAACTTCGCCAACAGCGCGATCGCTTTTTTGAATTAATCGATCGCTTTCATCAAGCCCGCGTCCTGGTGGTTGGCGATTTAACGCTAGATGAGTTTCTCACCGGACAAGTAGAACGGATTTCTAGAGAAGCCCCGGTGTTGATTCTGCGTCACGAAACTACGCGGCAAATTCCCGGCGGTGGGGCGAATGCCGTGTATAACCTGGCGAAATTGGGCGCGCAGGTGAAGGCGGTAGGTCTGGTGGGTAAAGACGACCAGGGGAAAGCGCTGCGCGGGATTTTTGCCGCCGCCGGAATTAACACCGATGGGATTTTGATGGATGAGGCGCGACCTACTGTCACCAAAACGCGGATTTCCGGTCACGCCCGCCAGTCTGTTACCCAACAAATTGTCCGGGTCGATCGCAAATCGGACGATTTACCGATTTTGGAGTTACAGTTGCAGCTTGCCGATTATATTCGCGCTCATGTAGAGGGTGTGGATGCGGTGGTTTGTTCGGACTACGGGGATGGGGTGTTAACCTCTCCGGTGATTGAAGCGGCGTTGACTCACTCCAGAACAATTGTAGATGCCCAACAAGATTTGCATCGATATCGCGGCGCAACGCTGTTTACCCCCAACTTGCCGGAAGCCGAACAAGCCGCAGGTTACGGAATTTCTACCCCCCAGGCGTTAGCGCAAGCAGGGCGAGATTTATTGAACTTGACTCAAGCCTCTCAAATGCTGATTACGCGCGGGGAAGAGGGGATGAGTTTGTTTGAAAACCTTGAGGAACGGGTACAACACCAGCAGATTCCGGCGTTTAATCGTACAGATGTATTTGATGTAACGGGGGCCGGCGATACGGTGGTTGCCGCGCTGACGTTGGGTTTAACGGTGGGGGCGTCTTTCTGGGAAGCGGCGGTTTTGGGAAATTTGGCCGCGAGTATTGTGGTGCGCCAGTTTGGAACGGCAACGACTAGCCCAGAGGAGATGAAAGCTGCTTTTCAAACGTTACTCGAAGAGTAAGAGGATTGTTTGATACATGAACTCCCGTCTAGACACGGACAATGGTATAGTCATTGGGTATTTTACTCTATTTCCCTTTGTCTATGCCCAAACGCGTCACGATCCAGCCTCATTTGAGCATTGAAGAACTAGAACGGCGGTATCGCAAGGCGAAAGATCCAGTAGAACGCACCCACTATCAAATCGTGTGGTTATTGGCCCAGGACAAGCGAACAGAAGAGGTATCAATGACGACCAGTTATTCTTGTGACTGGATTCGTAAAGTTGCTCGACGCTACAATCGTCTAGGGCCGGATGCTTTGGGCGATCGCCGCCACGAAAATCCTGGGGGAGAACCTTTACTGAATAAACTCCAACAAGCAGAACTTGCTAAAGCGTTGCAAGGCCCTGCGCCGGATGGTGGAACCTGGAATAGCCGGAAGGTTGCTGAATGGATCAGCGATCGCATTCACCGTCCTGTTGCTTTGCAGCGAGGTTGGGATTATCTCAAACAAAGTTCTAGGCTCAAATCAGAATGTCGCACCCTCAAAGTCGATTAATCAAAAAAACCCTCAAAAGCAACAGTCGTGCCTTTGAGGGAGAGTAACTTTCTCAACCTTTTGACCCTGAGCCTGCTACTTTATCCCTTGTAGCAGATTCAACGAATGATGTTTATTGCTGTTGATTGCGCTGACCCCGCATAGAGCGCCATTGCTCGGAACGCTGAGATTGAGGCCCCCGCTGAGGACGGTTAGAACGCATTTGTTCGAGCTGTTGTTGTTGTTGCTCGGTTAAAACGCTTTGCATCTGACGCCGAGACTCTTCGTGAATGGCTCTGAGTTGCGTCTTTTGAGCGTCCGTTAAGGTGATGTCAGGGCGCTGACGTTGCTCTCTCGCCTGACGCATTTGGGCTTGTTGTTCGGGGGTGAAAACCGCTTGCATTTGCTGGCGAGTGTTTTCCCGAATGCGTGTCATTTCAGTTTTTTGGGCTTCTGTGAGGTTCAGTTGCTCTAGTTTACCCGATCGATCTCCCATGCGACCCGGCCCGGCGATCGCCGCTTCAGAAAAGGGAGGAAGTGCGGGTGCAGCCGCTAGGATCAGCGCGATCGCTCCTGGTACCCAAAACAACGCTTTCGATTTCATCAATGGGACTCCACTATGCAGTCTAGGGTTTACGATCAACATCGGCCGATTGTTGTAAATGATTAGACTAGATTGTTTCCCAGAAGGTTCACTGGAAATTAAAATTCGGTAGCCCATTTAGCTAAAACCGTCTTTAAACCCTTCTTGCAGGCTGGCTAAAGCCGAGTATTCCGGTTTCAGGGCTTGCAGCAGGCGAGCATAGAGGGGAATCATCTGCTGATAGGTTTTGACGGCTTCTGGATCGGGAGAATGGCGGTAGGTTTCCCCCATATACTCTGCGGTTCCTTCTAAATCCTCAATTTTGCCTAACCCTAACAATCCTAAAAGGGCAGCCCCCAAACAGGAACTCTCGTAACTTTCGGGAACGGCGATCTCGCGGTTAAACACATCGGCTAGCATTTGTCTCCACAGGGGCGATCGCGCAAAGCCGCCCGTGGCTTGAATGCGTTGGGCGGAACCCACAAAGCTTTCTAGCGCATCGAGGACGAGTTGCAAGTTTAAGAGAATGCCTTCTAATACCGCCCGGATGAAATGGGCGCGGGTATGGCTCATCGATAAACCCACGAAAGATCCCCTTGCCTGGGCATTCCACAGGGGCGATCGCTCTCCCATCAAATAAGGGTGAAAAATCAGTCCGTTAGCGCCAGGGGGCACGCTAGAGGCAATCTGCATCATAATGTCATAGGACTCTTGCCCTAATTGCTTGGCCGTCGCCACTTCCGCATCGGCAAAGCGATCGCGCATCCACCGCAAAATTAACCCACCGTTATTTACCGCCCCACCCACTACCCAGTATTTCTCGGTGAGGGGATAGCAAAATAAGCGTTCTTCGGGGTCTGCAATCGGACGATCGACAACCGCCCGGATCGCACCGCTTGTCCCAATCGTAACGGCAAAGATGCCAGGGGCGATCGCGCCGACGCCTAAATTCGATAGCACCCCATCGGAAGCCCCAATAATCAAGGGCGTTTCGGGGAGAATTCCCAGTTTCGCGGCGAAGTCGGCATTCATCCCGCAAAATTGTTCGGTAGTCGGTACCAAGCGCGATAATCGTTCGGCAGAAATCCCGGCTACCTCTAACGCCTCTGCATCCCAATCTAGGGTTTGCATATTCAATAAACCCATCGCCCCCGCTAGGGAATAATCAATCGCATACTCCTGCAAAAATTGATAAAAGACGAATTCCTTAATGGAAATAAACTTAGCCGCTTGGCTGAAGAGTTCGGGATGCTCGTTTTTCAGCCAAATCAGCTTGCACAAGGGGGACATAGAATGGATGGGCGTTCCGGTTCGCAAATAAATCTCATGTCCCCGTCCTTGTTTTAACTGTTCTGCCCATTTGGCGCTGCGATTATCCGCCCAGGTAATGCTTTTTGTCAGCGGTTTTCCCTGTTCGTTGACGGCAATTAAGCTATGCATGGCCGAACTAAACCCAATTCCTAGCAAGGCTTTAGGATCGATACCGCTATTCGCCATCACCTCGCGAATCGTGGTAACGACTGCATTAAAGATTTCTTCGGGATCTTGTTCTGCTGCCCCAGGTACGGGGGTGAGTAAAGGATATTCCACCAGATGCTTGCAAACGGCTTCCCCTTGGGGCGTGAATAACACCGCCTTTGTGCTAGTTGTACCGATATCAATGCCGATAATATAGTGACTCATGGCTTTTAAACAAACCAGCTAATTGCAAAAACGATTAAAAATCCAACGCCACCAATGATGGTTTCCATGACAGTCCAAGATTGCAGCGTTTGCTTTTCCGTCATCCCTAAAAAGCGACCGACCAGCCAAAATCCGGAGTCATTGACGTGGGATAATACGGTTGCGCCAGATGCGATCGCAATGGTTACTAATCCCAGTAAAGGCGCAGAATAGTTCCCCGTTTCTACCACAGGCGCAATTAACCCAGCAGCCGTTACCATTGAGACTGTCGCCGAACCTTGGCTGACTCGGACAGCAGTGGCGATCGCAAACGCTAATAAAATCACGGGTAAGTTAGAAGCCGCCATCAAATTGGCTAAAGTTGCTCCCACCCCCGTTTCCACTAAAACTCGTCCAAACACGCCACCTGCGCCCGTCACGAGAATAATCATCCCCACAGGTTCTAAGGCTTTTGTGGCAATCTGTTGCACTTCATTGCGGGTATAACCTCGTTGAATACCCAAGGTATAAAACGATAATAAAGCCGCCAGCATCAAGGCGCTAAACGGGTGTCCGATAAAGTTGAGGGCGTTGCGAATCGTATTGCCTTCAGGTAATAGAATTCCCGATACCGTATTTAACAAAATCAGGGCAATCGGAATAAATAAAATCGTCATCACCAGCCGAAAACTGGGCAAGGTTTTTTCTCCAGTGTTTCGTTTCGGTTCTGGGGTTTCTTGCATAATATCGGGAACTGGAATATGCAGTTTTCCAGCAATGAATTTCCCGAAAAATACCCCACCAATCACCATTGAAGGGATACCTGCAAGAATCCCAAATAAAATTACCCAACCTAAGTCTGCACCCAACAGCGAAGCCACCGCAACCGGGCCGGGAGTCGGGGGAATATAACTATGTCCAACGGCAATCCCTGCTACTAAGGGAATGGCATAATAAAGAATGGAACGACCCGTTTTTCGCGTCAGGTTATAAACCAGAGGAATCAGCAAAATTAAGCTGACATCAAAAAAGACAGGGATCGAAATTAATAATCCGGTAATTCCTAACGCCCATTGCGCCCGTTCTTCCCCAAACTTTTTAATTAAACTTTGGGAAATTTGTTCGGCACCGCCGGAAATTTGCAACATTTCCCCAAACATTGCCCCCAAACCAATCACAATGGCAATGTATCCTAAAGTATTGCCCATTCCGGTTTGAATGACTTGGGCAATTTCATTTAAAGGGATTCCACCAATGACGCCAATCAACAAACTCGTGAGTAGCAAAGCCACAAAAGCTTGCAGCCGCAAAGCAATCACGAGAAAGAGTAAAAATGCAATCCCAAAAATAGCAATAAAAATTGTGCCTGCTTCTGCCATAAAGCGTCTGCTTCAAACTCCCCAGTAGGTTGTACTTCACCAGAGAATTCCCAACCGGGAACTAATCTCTGACTTGGAAACACTGCTAGGGCAGATCGGTTCAAGAATATTTGCGAAGCATAACAACAACTTCCGCAGGAAGCTTGCGCTAGACTGCCCACGGTTTCAACGTTGGCGAATCAACGAAAAAAGAGTGATTCCAAGTAAGTTAATTTATCTTTTCTTTAGCATCAACTTTCTGGGAGTTATTTACATCTTTCTCCAGAAATAGATGCCCGACAGGGCACAAAACTTTACACAATTAAAAGCGATCCCCAATGTTTGAAAAGGGGAATTGATTGCTTTACCCTTTCACCACTTGACGAACAATCTTAGCCAAGCGTTCGGAACTATCGGGAACTGCGAGTGCTGACATTTTTGAGCGCATTTGTCCCAAGCGTTCTGGATCGTGCAATAATTCCAGCACCTTAGTTTTCAACAATTGAGGGGTTAAATCTGCTTGACGGTAGACCTCAGCCGCTCCGGTTTCTGCAAAAATAGCGGCATTGTAGGCTTGATGATCGTCGGCGGCGAACGGATAGGGAATCAAAATCGCCGGAGTTTGGGTTATGGCTAATTCAGTGAGCGTTCCGGCACCAGAACGGCTAATTGCTAGGGTTGCGCGTTGAAACAGACCCGCCATATTGTTATAGAACGGCATAGCTAAATACTGGGGATGTTGCAGGCTATCAGCTTCAGCGTCATTTTCCCCCGTTAAATGCACCACATAGGCACCCGTTTCAAACCAGGCGGGGGCAGCTTCTCGAACGAGTTTATTCACTGCGATCGCGCCTTGGGAACCCCCAACCACCACAACCACCGGGACACCTTGAGGAATCGGCAGATCGCACGCTTGCGGCTCGTAGAACTGCCCTCTAACCGGAGTTCCGGCATACATTGTCTTGGCCCGCGATAACCGCTCAGACGCCGCCTCAAAGCCCACTGCGGCCACCGTGCAAAGCGGTGCAAACAGGCGCGTCACCTTCCCCGGAAAAGCGTTCGATTCGTGCAAAATCACCGGAATTCCCAGAGAACGAGCCGCTAGAATAATCGGAGCGGCAATATAGCCTCCCGTGGTAAAAACTCCCTGAAATTGACCCGTTTTGAGCAATTTTCGACAAGCTTGGATGGAACCAACTAACCCTGCCAAGATTCTAAGGCTACCAAAGCCAAGGCGTTGCTGAAACCCTTCAACTGCGATCGCATGGAGGGGATATTTCTCTGGAACCAGTTGCGTTTCTAACCGATTGGGCACTCCAAGCCACTCAATCTGATAATCGCTCAGTTGTTCGGCAACCGCAAGCGCCGGAAACAAATGTCCTCCGGTACCGCTGGCTGCAATTAACAATCTCACGGGTGAATTTACCATTAAAATTCTGCTCGCAGACGTAAGTTAACTTAGAATCAATTCTGAGTTGCTAGCGGACTCCAGCACAAACCCTCAACCCCTTTTGCCCTATACCCATGCATAACCGTTTGACTTCCCTACCCCGTCTCCTGAAAACAGCTTACCGCCATCTGTCCCCCGCTCGGATTGCGCCCCTCGCTTTAGGCGTATCGATTTGGTGTTCCGGAGCCTTAATATACCCTAATTTGGTTCGCGCCCAAACCTCTCAAACCCCTCCAGCCGCGCTAGCAACCCTCATCGAGCAAATTGACGAGATGGCAAATCAGCGCAAACTCAGAGAGGTTATGCAATTTTACGATCGCAATTTAGCCCATTCTGACGGCTTAACCCACAGAAGACTCTCCGATACGCTGTCTCAACTGTGGAAACGCTACCCCCAGTTGACCTACGATACCACCATCCTCTCTTGGCGACCGGAAGGCACAGCCTTTATTGTAGAAACCGAAACCCTAGTCAGCGGCGAGCAAGACGTTAAAGGACAAACCCAACAGTTCAAATCTACAATTCGCTCTCGCCAACGGGTTGAAAATGGTAGAATCGTCCGCCAAGATATCCTCAGCGAACGCACCGAAGTCACGGCTGGAGATAATCCACCAACCGTCAGAATGAATTTACCCGAACAGGTCAGAATTGGACAACGCTACAGCTTAGATGCCATTGTTCAAGAACCATTAGGCAATGATTTACTCCTCGGTGGCGTTAGCGAAATGCCTGCGAGAGCCAATAATTATCTGACAACCTTACCCGCTAATTTAGATTTACTCTCTGCTGGCGGTATCTACAAACAAGCTGTCGCCCCTGCCAGACCCGAAGAACGCTGGATTTCTGTAGTATTAATTCGGGGTGGTGGTATGACCATGATTACCCAACGCTTGCGGGTGACAGAACGGTAAAGAGTGCTGAGTGTAAAGTGCTGAGTGCTGAGTGGGGAAGTAAGTGCAAAGTTCCGAGTTCCGAGTTCCGAGTGGGGAATAGGTTGGGGGAAAGTGAGTGCAAAGTTCCGAGTTCCGAGTTCCGAGGGAAGAAGAGGGTGAGGGGGAAGACAGTGCTGAGTTAATAGTTACCAAGTTTTTCTATCTCTTCTTCCCCAACCCCTAACTCCCAACTCCCAACTCCCAATTCCCTTCTTCCCCAACCCCTAACTCCCAACTCCCAATTCCCTTCTTCCCCAACCCCTAACTCCCAATTCCCAACTCCCTTCTTCCCCCTATGTCTAAAATTTCTGTAAACCTACGCTTGGCTGCTGCTGAAGATGTGACTGCGATTTTTCAATTGATTCAAGCCTTAGCGGAGTATGAAAAACTTTCCCATGAAGTGACGGGAACAGTTGAGGCGCTTCGGGAGCATTTGTTTGGCGATACACCTTACGTTGAGGCGGTGTTGGCGGAGGTAGAAGGGAAGGCGGTGGGGTTTGCTTTGTTTTTTCGCAACTATTCTACGTTTTTGACAAAGCCAGGAATTTATTTAGAAGATTTATTTGTTTTGTCCGAATACCGCAATTTAGGGATAGGTACGCAGTTACTCTCGTACTTAGCCCAGTTAGCGATTGAACGCAACTATGGGCGATTGGAATGGGCGGTTTTGGATTGGAACGAACCCGCGATCGCATTCTATCAAAGCCGGGGAGCCAAAGTTCTCCCAGATTGGCGGATTTGTCGGGTTACGGGGGATGCCCTCAAAACCCTCTCTCAAGGCTGAGTTGGCAAAATTTCCCGCTGAAGATACCGACAATTTCAGTAACTAAAACTGTAACCAACACCACTTTCACCGAGGCAAATGTCAGATTAGGACTATCACAAAAAGCGAGTAGACCCTCTTCGATGCAGTCGTTACCGTCTGAAGCTTTGCGTCTACTGCTCTATCACTAACTCCTAGGTGAGGAGAAGTCCAATCTTATGCATTCTTCTGTTCCTTCCAAATTTTTATCGTCTTCTTGGGTTCGGCTATCGGTTTTGCCCTTAGCGGCGGCGGGTGTACTTGGCATTACCTTGACGGCTACGGGTGTATTTTCCACTTCTCGTCCTGTTGTTGCCCAAGAACGAACCATGCGAACCTTAACAGTCAGCGGTCAAGGTATTGAACGAATCCCCACCACGATAACTCAAGTTCAACTAGGTGTCGAGGTGCAAGGCAGAACCTCTGAAGAGGTACAGCGAGAAGTGGCGCGGCGTTCTTCCGCCGTGGTTGAACTCCTGAAAGCCCGAAATGTGGAAAAGCTGGAAACAACAGGCGTTCGCCTCAATCCAGTTTATGATTATTCTGGCAATACCCAACGCTTAACGGGATATACGGGCGTGAATACCGTGAGTTTTCGGGTGAATACCGAACGCGCCGGAACCCTGATTGACGATGCGGTGAAAGCTGGTGCAACCCGCGTGGATGGGGTAAACTTTACGGCAACTGATAGCGCGATCGCAGATGCCCAAAAACAAGCCCTACGCCGCGCCACGCAAGATGCTCAACAACAAGCAGACGCCGTTCTAGAATCTTTAAATCTCCGACGCCGAGATATTGTCAGCATCCAAATTAATAATGCTAGCGCCCCACCCCCGCCAATGTTTCGAGGGATGATGAACATGGCCGAACAAGCCGCAGACGCCAAAACCCCCATTGTCGGCGGCGAACAGCAAGTGAATGCGATCGTCACCTTAGAAATTCAGTATTAAGCCTAGCAGTACGGGAGTTCTGAGTCTGCTCAAAACTCCCGCTAACGCTTAAAACTCGCCCTGATTGTGAGAATTTGCCTCATCATCCCGCTTTGAACCCAGTAATTCCAGATTATTAACCACAATGACAGGAGAGGAACGCTGCGCCCCACTTCCTCGATCTTGCCAGTAATCTAGCTTTAGAGATCCCGTGACAGCAATTTGTTTGCCTTTGCGAACATAATTGGCTGCAACTTCGGCCGTTTTGCCCCACAATTCTAAATTGAACCAATCCGGTTGGTCTTGATTGCGGCTGCGGCGATCGACAGCAAGCGTTAGACGGCATTTTACCGCACCCGATTCAAAATATTTGACATCCGGATCGCCACCCACGCGACCGACTAAGGTTACAACATTGAGACTCATGAGATCTAATTTACCCTTGTTTTTTTCGCCAACGTTTATACTGTAGCCGAACCTGAACTCATTGAGTCGGGTCAAAACGCAAAACTTTCAATTCGGGGGTGCAGTTTCCGCAGGTGGGTTGTTAGATCCCCTATCCTACAAGAAAGATGCCAGACCATACCTGAGTCCCACATCTATTTCAAGATTGTCCTGAAATAAGATGCCTAACTCAGGATATAATGGCAGATTCCGAAAAGAGGTCAGTGGATTCGGACACTAAATTGATTGACCTGACTAGACTCAGGATAGAAAACGTAATAGAATCCACCTCGGTTACATAACAGTTACATTTTCTGTAGTTGCACGGCTTTGCATCGCAATTGGGGGCGTAGAAATCGGTGGGTCTTTTCAGTCGATTTTCACGGGACATGGGTATCGACCTCGGTACCGCCAACACTTTAGTTTATGTATCGGGTAAAGGGATCGTGCTTCAAGAACCCTCAGTGGTTGCCATTGACCACGAGACGAAGCAACCCCTAGCGGTTGGCGAAGACGCCAAAAAAATGCTAGGCCGTACCCCTGGAAACGTCGATACCTTTCGTCCGCTGCGAGATGGAGTCATTGCTGACTTCGATACCGCAGAATTGATGCTCAAACATTTTATCGAGCGCGTTCATGAAGGCAAAGGAGGACTGATTTCTCCTCGCATCGTCATCGGAATTCCTTCCGGCGTGACGGGCGTTGAAAGACGTGCTGTAATGGAAGCTGCTGCCCAAGCTGGCGCGCGGGATGTTTATCTGATTGACGAACCTGTCGCCGCTGCGATTGGGGCAGGATTGCCCGTTGCTGAACCAACAGGCAACATGATTATTGACATTGGTGGCGGAACTACTGAAGTCGCCGTTCTCAGCTTACAAGGTACGGTTATTAGCGAGTCTGTGCGGGTTGCGGGTGACGAACTCAGCGATTCGATTACGCAGTACATGAAGAAAGTCCATAACCTTGTCGTTGGGGAAAGAACCGCCGAAGAAATCAAAATTCAGATTGGCTCGGCTTATCCCACAATGGATACGGACGAGGCCACAATGGAAGTGCGCGGTTTGCACTTACTTTCGGGTTTGCCGCGTACGGTTAGTATTAAAGGGCCAGAAATCCGCGAGAGCATGTCTGAACCCCTTTCAGTCATTATTGAAGCGGTCAAACGGACGCTCGAACGGACGCCGCCAGAACTCGCTGCGGATATTATCGATCGCGGGATTATGCTGGCCGGTGGTGGTGCCTTACTCAAAGGGTTAGATACCTTAATCAGTCACGAAACCGGAATTGTGACTCACGTTGCTGCCGATCCTCTAAGCTGCGTTGTCTTAGGTACGGGTCGCGTTTTAGAGAACTTCAAGCAACTGGAACGGGTATTTAGCGGTCGCTCACGCAATCTGTAGGTTCAATGTTTACTCTACGTCGCTGGTGGGATCGAAATGGATTACTGATAGTGCTGGCCAGTCTGGTGCTAGGTAGTGCGTTATATGTGCGGCAAACTCAAGCTGCACTTCTGTTTGAAGCATATCAGTTGGTAACTCGTCCTTTCCAGTCAGAGCCATCTAAACAAGAGCAACTTATGGATGCTCGGATGGTAGAACTCCAAGCTCGCCTAGTGGAGCTGGAAAGCCAAAATCAGCAGTTAAAAGAACTCCTCGATTATAAATCGACGACGAAAAAACAAGGAATTGTGGCTCCAATTGTGGGACGCAGTGCTGACCATTGGTGGAAACAAATTACCTTGGGTCGGGGGAGTAACGATGGCATTCAGGAAGGGTATATCGTTACGGGTACCGGAGGCGTGGTTGGACGCGTGATCGGTGTTACCCCTAACACGAGTCGAGTTTTACTTCTGAGCGATCCCAGCAGTCGAGTGGGCGTAACGATTAGCCGCAGCCGCTTTATGGGCTATATGCGGGGTCAAGGGGAAAGCAACGCGGTGATGGAATTTTTTGATAAGGTTCCTGATGTGCGTCCGGGAGATATCGTTTCGACTTCTCCGTTTTCTCACCTGTTCCCGGCTGGGTATCCGGTGGGTGTTGTTGAGTCGATCGATTTAACGAAGAGTCCGGCTCCGGAGGCGGTCGTTAAGTTTTCGGCTCCCATCGGCTATCTAGAATGGGTGATTGTGCTGGAAAATAATCCCCGTTTAGCAGAGGATAGCTCAGGAGAACAACCCCTTGAGTAATCTCAAGAGTCTACTGCGATGGAATCCCACGGCTCGTCAATGTTTGAATTGGACGATTACGATTGTTTCGGCGATCGCGTGCGTCATTTTATTGCCCGCCCGCTTGCCCGGAATGGAGTTATTGGGAATTGGTCCAAATTGGCCGTTGATTTGGGTCGTGGCTTGGAGCATTAAACGAACAACCCTACAGGGTGCTTTTGCAGGTCTGGTTTTGGGTTTATTGCAAGATGGGATGACTAGCCCTCATCCCACTCATGCTTTGAGTTTGATTGTGGTTGGGGCGCTGACGGGACATTTTCAGAAGCAGCGCTATATCCAGGAAGATTTTATTTCCATTGCCCTGATCGCGTTTGGCATGGCAATTGTGGCTGAGACGGTGTTAGCCGTACAGTTTCATCTGACAGGCGATCGCACTTTAACCGATATCTGGATGGATAATCAGCGAATTGCCCTCTCTTCAGCTATTCTCAGCAGCTTGTGGGCCCCGGTGGTGTATTTCCCGCTCAGTCGTTGGTGGCAATTGGTCAATAGCTACGAACAGTCTCAAACCTGACGGTCATTTGTCCCTATCGTTTTGAAAGGGAATGGGTATTGCTCTTGCGGAACGCGACCTAGAAGGCTGGTTGTGTCCCGCCTTGTTTCACTTTCAACCCAGGACTATTTGAAACTCCAAGCGGCGATCGCTAAACATCCCCAGCCTAATAAAAAGGCAATGCCACCGAGGGGGGTAATGGCTCCCATTCCTTTGATACCCGTCATGCTAAGGGCGTAAAGGCTGCCCGAAAATAAGAAAATCCCCACAATAAACGCATAACCGGCAGCAATTAACCAGAAATGCCCATTGGGTGTTTGACTCAGGAGTAAAGCGATCGCGAGCAACCCCAAGGCATGATACATCTCGTAGCGGGTTCCCGTTTCAAAAATCTCTAAAGCGCGATCGCTTAGGGCGGTTTTCAACGCATGGGAACCAAATGCCCCCATTGCTACTGAAAGTCCGGCAAAAATAGCCGCAGCGAACAAAAATATTTTGCTCACAGATAGTCAGCCTCTAATGTACTTTAGTTTAATTCAGACTTACCCAATCCAAATCAGGCATTTTGGAGAGAATCAGCACTCGCGCGATCGCGCGATCGAATTCCCTTCTAGAGGTAGAACTGGTAGGCAATATCGCCATTATCTAGGGGTTCAAACTCAGCGTTGAAGCATTTAGCGTTTTCATCGAGGTATTGTCTAGCCGTGGCGGCGGGGAGGTTCGCTGCCATTGCCAACCGCAAAACCGTCAGTCGGCCATTGTTAGCTTCGAGGAGGTGGTAAAAGGTCGATTGCAGGCGATCGCGTTCGGCTTGTTGGCGATCGCGATGTAGTTGCTTGAGGATCGCCCCTCCGGAGGCGATCGCGGGGACACCGAGGGCTAAAGCGGTGACAATTGCGGCGATGGGGGTTTCTTCTTCATCCACCTCATCTAGACGATCGACGGCTACGGCTAATAGCAGCACGCAACCCGCGCTTAACAGAACTCCCGCCGCTAGCTTTTTGAATAGCCTCATTGCGATCGCCCCACCCTACTCATCGCTGCTTATTTTAACTTGCACTCCGGGTTGCTTCCAAGATCCGAGAAAAATAGAAGCGGGTTTTGGTCATGGCTTGACGTTGAATTTGAAACCCGTTTTTCTCTAAAATCGCGATTACATCCGCTTCTTTGTGCAAATAAGCGCGAGTCGTTTTACTAGGACCGGGAAACAGACTGCCAATCTTCTTTAATAAACTATAGAAGCAAGTTTTAGGCGCAAAACTCAGAATCACCCGCGACTCGCTTAAAGAACACAGATGCGAAATCATAGCATCCGCTTGGTTTTGCGGATAGTGAATTAACACATCCAGGCAAATCACCGTATGATACTGACCTCGAAGAGATTCTAAATCTTGGACGCTCAAATTCAGAGAACCTTTTAGCGTCTCAGACTCGGCTCTTTCTTTGGCTTCACCCACCATTTTTTCGGAGATGTCGCTTGCCTCAACCTTAGCACCCGCTTCGGCGAGGGGAATGCTTAAACTCCCAACTCCGCATCCCGCATCGCAAATTGTCAAATGATTTAAATTATCATCGGCTTTTAACCAATCTAGGACAGTATCAATCGTTTGCTGGTGTCCGATGCGAATATCAAGCTGAACTTTATTGACTTCACCATCGCCATAGATCCGCCGCCAACGATCGAACCCCGTAGCGTTGAAATACTCTTTTACAACAGATTTATCATCAACAGTAGTCATAAAAAATTGCGAAGGGTTGGGATACAGAACGATTTCTTAATATATCAGTTATTGGTTCAAGTTCTGAGGGAGGATAGCAACATTCCTCAGTCCGTTGATGGTTCTGCCTAGGTTACGCTTTAACTAGGACTGCGAGGGGTAGGATCTAGCCAAACACAAGAATGGCTCCTACAGTAGCTCTATTGCTGACAGCAGCTACCGAAGTTTTGACACCCTTTAATTGTGCTTCAATCAGTTGAAAACTTCCCCTCACCCCCAACCCCTCTCCCTAGGGTGAGGGGAGTAAAGGAAGGTTCACCTTTTTTATTGAGAATTGAGTTCTATTGAGATTAAATTCTAATGGGTGCGCCAGGGCCTAGGGGAATATTTAAGACAAACCAAGCGACAAATAAGATTGACCAAGCGAGTAAAAAAGCCAGGGAATAGGGTAGCATCAAAGAGATGAGTTTGCCAATGCCTAAATCGCGATCGTATCTTTGACCGAAAGCAACCACCACTGGAAAATAGGGCATTAACGGCGTGACAATATTCATCGTTGAATCGCCAATGCGATAAGCGGCTTGGGTGAGTTCTGGCGACAATCCCACTAACATTAACATGGGAATAAATACGGGAGCCATAATTGCCCACTTTGCAGAAGCAGAGCCGACAAAGAGATTGATAAAGCCACTGAGTAGGATAAATAAAATTAGCAGTGGTGGCCCGGAGAAACCACTAGCTTGAATTAATTCTGCACCATTAATCGCTAGAATTACCCCTAAGTTACTCCAACTGAAGTAAGCAATAAATTGGGCGGCAATAAAGGCAAGAGCGATATAATACCCTAGGGAACTCATCGAATGAGATAAGCCTTTAGCCACATCCCGATCGTTTTGAATGGTTCCAGCTACTTTCCCGTAGACAACGCCGGGAATAAAAAAGGCGATCGCAATCAGGAATACAATCCCGTTAATAAATGGAGAAGGAATCAGCGCTTGGGTTTCTGGGTCGCGTAAAATCCCTTGGGGAGGAAGCGTTAAAATTGCAATAAAGGCTAAATAAGCGAGTAAAGCAAGACCCGCCCAACGCAACCCTTTCCGCTCTGCTGCGGTGAGTTCAGTAATATCTTCTTCCTGATTTTCGGGTTGATAAACCCCTAAACGCGGCTCAACGATTTTATCCGTAACGTACCATCCTACCAGCATAATCAGGAAAGTAGAAATAAACATAAAATAGAAATTTGCCGTCGCATTCACCCCATAGTTAGGGTCAATGATTTGGGCCGCACTTTGACTTAAACCAGCAAGTAACGAATCCGTTGGTCCAATCAACAAATTGGCGCTAAATCCCCCAGAAACGCCCGCAAAAGCGGCTGCTAATCCAGCAATGGGGTGACGCTTAAAGGCTCGGAAGATAACCGCACCTAAAGGGACTAAAACTACATAACCCGCATCGGAGGCGAGGTTAGACATCACCCCTGCAAAAACGACGACTGGAGAGATCAATCGAGCAGGGGCAAATAAGACTAATCTTCGCAAAACGGCAGCCAGCAAGCCTGTATATTCGGCAACGCCGACCCCTAACATAGCCACTAAAACCACCCCTAAAGGCGGGAAAGTAATAAAATTCTGTGTAGCTTCAGTAACAATGCGTCGCACTCCATCGGCGGTTAATAAAGACACCGCACTGATGGTTTCTTGAGTACCGGGATGGACAACCGAGACATTCGCCCAAGCTGCGATCGCACTAATCGCCAAAATTGCTAAACTCAAAAAGAAAAACAGCGTAATGGGATCGGGCAGCTTATCGCCAATCCGTTCGATCGCCGTTAGGATTTTATCTAAAAGATTGGCTGGCTTGTCCTCAGTTTGAGGATCGGGAGGGGTGGGTTCTGGCATGGTTTAACTCCCTTTTACCGAAATTTTCACATCTATGCGTATCCAAATTGGACGAGTGTTGCGCCCTTAGTCGGGCAGCGCAAAACCCGCGCGCGGATCGCGAATAAATAACCCCAAAACCAATGAATTCATCACTCCATCCCAAACTGGGGTAAACTTTTCAGCATCGTCTACCCAATAGTCAAACGTAATTAAACATTGCACGTTAGAACCCAAACCAATACAAATTCGAGAATAGGCTTCGCGGTTCTCAATGGGGTCAATAAACTTCATTTGCGACCAAACAATTCGGGCGGTTTGTCGGTTCAGTTTCACCACTTCCCCAATTTCAATGGGGTTGCGTTCGTCCTCTTTGACTAGCTTTTTTAACACAGGAACTAAAGGAAATTCCGCCCACTCTCCCGGCGGCAATAAATTATAGGAGGCTTCTAGGCGACAATCGTCGTGGGGGGGCTTGCGGTCGGTAAACTGAAAAGACTTTTCCTGGGGTTGAAAATGCCAGTTTTCAGGGACATCGAACCGCACCGCACCGCGTCCAGCGACAAAGATCCGCGTTCCGGGTTCAGATTTCCAGTTATGATCCTCTTTTAGCTCTAGGGTTTGTTTTACCCACTTAAGAGTGTGCTTTTTTTGCTTAGACATAGCTGCGGGTGGGGGTATTTTTCCTTATTTTGCCGCAGGTTGTCTGAAATTTCTGTTTAATCGCTGGCGGGAAGCGCATCTTCTGCGAGGACTTTAGCAAACTTAAAATTAGAAGTTGCCAAGACAAACACGATCGTGGGTAAATTAACCGTTCGCAATTGCAAATTCTCATAATACTGGGTGAAATTGTCTTTGGGGGTGGCAATTCCCATAAAAATCAAATCTGCTTTTTGGGAAGACTCGCGTAAAACCTCATCAAACGACCGCCCGTTGGCAATTAAGATTTGGGGAATGGCGCGAAAGCGTAACTGTTGCAGTACCTGATGGATATTGGTCTGGGCGGCTTGGGCGGCTGTTTCGTCAGGAACCATTAATTTGAGGTAAACTTGAGCGTTGCGCCAGTTGAGATCGGTTTGCAAAAGTTCGGCCAAGAGTACCATCAACCCGCCATTGGCGTGCAACCCGCCCCACCAAATATCGATGTGTCGGCGTTGACCAAAGCCCTGCTGGGCATTTTCGCGCAGGATAATTACATTGCGTCTGGCTTGGTAGAGATGGGCGATCAGTTGGCAATAGCGATCGCGCCGAGAGGATTCTTCGCTATCCCCCAGTAAAATCGTATTCGGGACTAAAGGCCCTATTCCATAAATTTCGACTAGACGCTGCGCCCCTTCAAAGGGATCGGGGGCGGTTAGCGATCGCACTAAGGCTTGCACCCCGCGCCGTTCCAAATACTCGTGGATCGTGGCTTCTAACTCTTCCTGTTGGGTAATGCTGCGCGATCCGCCCGGTAATACCGTCGCCACGGTAATTAATCCCCGGTTGTGGGTTAAACTATTCGCCAACTCAATCAAAGACCAGCGTTTCGTCGGCGCGCCGGAAAGCACCAAAATATGGGGTCGCCAATTTTTGGTATCGTCAAGTCGTCCAACCTGAAAAATCCCCGTTCGCAATAACTCCATCCACATCCCGTGCCGCACGTCTCCCCAGTTGGTTTGCAGTTCGCGCCGTTCCAACCAGATATAGATACCCAAGACAATTAAAGCCGCCGCAACCGTTGCCACAGCGTTAATTAAGAACATTACAATTAAGCAACCCACCGCCCCCAACATCGAAAGCGACCAATGGACGCGGAAGGTAGGGCGAAAGGAGGGACTTTGCAAAAACCCCTCAATTCCGGCGGCAATATTCAATACCATGTAGGTTGTGAGGAAGAACATGGTGAGGATGGGGGCAATTAAGTTGAGATCGCCAATATAAACGGCTGCGATCGCAATTCCTAGGGTGACAATGGTTCCCATGCGCGGTTCGTCATTGCGGCCGCTGCCAGACCCTAGAACGCTCATCCATCGCGGTAATACCCCATCCCGTGCCAGCGCCTGTAACACGCGAGGCGCGCCCAAAATACTCCCCAAGGCACTCGAAAGCGTTGCCCCCCAAACCCCTAGCAAAATAGCAGGGCCCCACAATGCCATTTGTTGCATGATCAGGGGTTCGTTAATCAAGGTGACTGCATCGGCCCGCATTGCCAGTAGAATGGGCAACCCCATATAAATAACATAGCCAGTCCCCACGGCGGCGAGGGTGCCTGTGGGGAGGGAACGGGTGGGATCGCGCAAGTCCCCCGACATATTCACCCCTGCCATAATTCCCGTTACCGCCGGGAAGAAGACGGCGAAGACGTTCCAGAAGGGTTCGGAAAGTCGATCCGGCGCGCCCCACATTTCAATTTGCGTGGCTTCTAGGGGCGAACCGAAGATGAAAGAGACTAGGGAAAGGGCGATCGCGGCCATAATGATATACTGCGCCCGGATTGCAAGTTGGGCGGAGGTAATGGCGATCGCAGCGACAATGATGGTGGTGATTAAAGCGACGTAAAGCTGGTTGAGGTGTCCGAAGGTTTGAATGACACTCTCTGCAAACCCAATGGTGTATAGTGCCACGGATAGGGCTTGGGCGAAGTACAGGGAGATCCCGACAGCCCCTCCGGTTTCAATCCCCAAGGAGCGACTGATCATATAATACGCGCCCCCCACGCGAACCACTCGGTCGGTGGCGATCGCGCAAACGGAAAGCGCGGTTAAAAAGGTAATGGCTGTTGAGAGCGTGACAATAATTAAGGTGCCAATTAATCCCACATTCCCCACAACCCACCCAAAGCGCAGATACATAATGACGCCTAGGATGGTGAGAATTGAGGGGGTATACACTCCGCCAAAGGTTCCTAAACCTTCTGGGTTAGCCGTTACGGTTTGAGTTGGCTCAGAAAGTCGGCGGAAGGGAAATTTCATGATAACTAGATTCAGTAAGACAGCAAAATCTTTACACAGCTTAGGGATACCTAGCCGTAATTGCACTCACCCTTTGTTAGAATTTAGCATTTGTTCAGAACGTTCTTGCTGCTGCTGCCGCCACCAAGCCAGAAATAAGCGAATCTCGCCATAGTCAATTTTCTCGTTGAGATATTCATAAATCGGCTTAATTCCCTCAGAAACCCCGGTTTCCCGAACCGCTTTCAGAATCAAAGCTTGATGTTCTGGAGAAACCAGTGGGTTTAAATCGATGGGTTTTCCCTGTTCAATTAGATCGGCTAAATGTCCCTGAATGGTTGTTAGCTTCAGTTGGCGCTGGCTGGCTATCTCTTCAACGCTTAACCCCTGTTCAAATAGTTCCCAAGTGGTTAAGCGGGTATCTGGGTTCGATTTTTTGGTTTTTGATGGAGAAGTCCCTAAATCCTGTTCTTGTCGGTAAGCTTTGATTTCAGTAATAAAGCGTTCTCCATATTGATTGAGTTTATAAGTCCCTACCCCCGATAGTTGGCTAAATTCTGATAAGGTTTGCGGTTGCATTTGTGCCATTAACTTTAAAGTTGAATCGGCAAAAACAACATAAGGCGGAACGGATTGTTCGTCAGCAATCTTTTTCCGCAGCTTGCGTAATTTGTCAAATAAAATTTCGACTCCGGCTTTTTTGAGATTTGTCTCTTCTGATGCCTTTTTCTTAAATGCAGTTACTACTAAATGGACGGAACGCTGGCGGCGCATCACTTCCCAACTCAGGGGATTTAATTTCAGTACCGCATAGCCATCTGTGGTTTGATCGAGTAAGCCTTGATGTAAGAGCGATCGCCCTAACATCTTCCACTGTTCGGCGGTTCGATCTTTGCCAATTCCATAGGTTGAAAGTTCGTCATGTTTATTTTGTAAAACCTTTTGATTTTTGGAACCGCGCAACACTTCTATGATATAATTCATGCCATAGCGTTCTTTGCACCGAGCCACGCAAGACAAGAATTTCATCGCCTCTGTTGACCAATCTTCCGTATTTTTAGGCGAACAACAGTTATCGCAGTTTCCGCAACTTCCTGCAAAGAATTCTCCAAAATAACTTAACTGAATAGTTCGGCGACATTCCGTCCCTTCAGCATAATCTAAAACCTTCCGCAGTTGATGGCGAGCAATTTGCTGTTCTTTAGCATCCGTGCGTTGCTCAATACTCCACTCAACCTTTTTGACATCGCCATAACTATAAAATAGCGTACATTTCGCCGATTCTCCATCGCGTCCTGCTCGCCCTGCTTCTTGATAGTATCCCTCCAGATTGCGCGGTAAATCGTAATGCATGACAAACCGGACATCTGGCTTATTAATTCCCATCCCAAAAGCAACCGTCGCCACCATAATTTGCACGTCGTCGCGAATAAAGCGAGTTTGATTACTCGCCCGTTCCTCATCGCTCAAACCCGCATGATAGGGTAAAGCATTAATCTCATTTTTCTGTAACTTAAACGTCAACTCATCCACCGTCTTGCGACTCAGACAATAGATAATTCCCGAACCCTTTTCTTGGCGAATCCGCAGTAAAATTTCCGTATAAGTATTTTTCGACTTTGGCAACACCTCATAGTAAAGATTATGCCGATTAAAACTTGCCACATGCACCTGTGGATTCGCCAGCCTTAGCTGAGTCATAATATCTTGACGAACCCGTTCGGTTGCCGTCGCCGTGAGTGCCATAATGGAAATATCGGGATAGCGCTGTCGCAGCCTTGCTAGCTGACGATATTCCGGTCGAAAATCATGGCCCCATTCCGAGACGCAATGCGCCTCATCAATTGCAAATCCATTCAGTCCAATTTGGTGTTTAACTAAATCAATAAACGGTAAAAATCGCTCGCTGACTAACCGTTCTGGCGCGACATAAAGCAGTTTAACCTTATTATTGAGAATCGCCTCTTCCCGGTGGCGAACCTGCCATTGGTTTAAGCTGCTATTTAAGAAAGTTGCCCCAATGCCATTATCGCGCAAGGCTTCCACCTGGTCTTGCATCAACGAGATTAACGGCGAAACCACAACCGTTAAGCCGGGTTTGAGAAGTGCAGGTAACTGAAAGCACAGCGACTTCCCACCCCCCGTTGGCATTACGATTAATAAATCCCGATTTTGTAGCGCCTCTTCTACAATTTGTCGCTGTCCCGGTCGGAAGCTATCGTAACCATAATAGTGTTTAAGGGCTTTTTCCAGGGAAGGAAATGGTGGCATGATTGACGCTAACATGGCAATGGCTTGATTTTATCAGTTGAGCGTTAATCCCGAATCAATCCCCCAGCCCCCTTACCCAAAAGCGACACAACCGCACCTACTTCCCCCCATCTCCCCACCTCCCCATCCCCCCACCCTCTTCACCCCTCAGCACTGATTATGACTCTGTTTACCCTGCGTTCCGTAAAAAAAGACTTTGGGATTAAAGAAATCTTAAAAGAGGCTAGCTTTAGCCTAGAAGAAGGCGATAAGGTGGGGCTGATTGGCACCAATGGTTCTGGTAAGTCTACCCTCCTGAAAATGATTGCAGGCTTAGAACCGATTGATGCTGGGGAAATTTGGGCGAACTCTAGCGCCAAAATTGTCTATCTTCCCCAACAACCTGAGTTAGACGAAAGCAACACCGTTTTGGAACAAGTGTTTGCAGATACTGGCGAACAGATGGCGTTAGTGCGCGAATATGAGGAACTCTCTGATAAACTCGCGCATGGACACGGCGACACGGAACGGTTGATGTCGCAGTTGTCGGCGGTTTCTCAGCGGATGGAAGCCGAAGGCGCGTGGGAGGTGGAAACCAACGCTAAGATTATTTTGACGAAGTTAGGAATTGAGGATTTTGAGGCGAAAATTGGCGATTTATCTGGAGGATACCGCAAACGAATTGCGATCGCCACTGCTCTGCTCTCGGAACCTGACGTTCTGTTAATGGATGAACCCACTAACCACCTCGATGCGCTATCGGTGGAGTGGTTGCAAAGTTATCTGAATCGCTACCGGGGTGCTTTACTGTTAATTACCCACGATCGCTACTTTCTCGATCGCGTCACCAATCGTATTCTAGAGATAGACCGGGGCGACCTGTATACCTATGCTGGCAATTACGCTTATTACCTGGAAAAGAAAGCGGAAGCCGAAGAGTCGGCGGTGAGTTCCCAACGCAAACACGCAGGAGTCTTGCGCCGCGAGTTGGAATGGCTAAAACGTGGCCCCAAAGCACGCAGTACCAAGCAAAAAGCCAGAATCGACCGCATCCAGGATATGCAGAATCAGGAGTTTAAGCAAGTCCAGGGTAAGGTAGATATCACCACAGCCGGACGGCGGATTGGCAAAAAGGTAATTGAGTTAGAGAATATCACCAAAGGATATGACGATCGCACATTGATTAACGGGTTTACCTATACCTTTAACCCAGAAGACCGCGTTGGGATTATCGGACCTAATGGCGCGGGTAAATCAACCCTCATGGATATTATCACCGGACGGATTGAACCGGATTCTGGAAGCGTGGAAATCGGTTCTACTATCCATATTGGTTATTTTGACCAGCATTCCGATGATGTCTTACTCAATGACAATCAGCGCGTTATCGACTACCTGAAAAGCGTGGCGGAACTGGTGAAAACCTCAGATGGCAGTACCATCACGGCTTCCCAGATGCTAGAACGGTTCTTGTTTCCCCCCAATCAACAATATGCACCCATTCATAAACTATCGGGGGGTGAAAAGCGGCGTCTATTTCTGTTGCGGGTACTGATGAGCGCGCCCAATGTCTTGATTTTAGACGAACCCACGAACGATTTGGACGTGCAAACCCTTGCAGTATTAGAAGATTACTTAGAAGATTTTAACGGTTGCGCGATCGTCGTATCCCACGATCGCTATTTTCTTGACCGTACGGTGGATAATATCTTTGCGTTTGAGTCTGGGGGAGTGCTGCGTCAGTATCCCGGTAACTATACGGTGTATTTAGATTACAGGAAAGCCGAGGAGGAGGAAGCCAACCAGCAAGCCAAAGCCGAAGAGAAGAAAACCGCGAAGTCTGTGGAGGCGACTCCTGTTAAGGCAAAATCGACGAATTCTGATAAGCCGCGCAAACTCTCGTTTAATGAAAAGCGGGAATACGAACGGCTAGAAACGCAAATTCCCGAACTGGAAGCGCAAAAAGAAGCGGTGGAAAAGATTCTCTATAACAACCCACCTAGCGATTTTACTGAATTGCAGCAACTCACCGAACAACTGGCGCAATTGACTGAATCGATTGATAGCGCCACGGAACGGTGGTTAGAACTGGCAGAACGTGCAACCTAGAGGTCGTTACACTCAACCCAATTTCACTCACCATTGTTATGCATAGGCTACTCACCGGCCCCCTCAGCGTCGAACATCTGACCATTCCTATCGCGAATCTTCCGGTTCACCTTCAGGGGACAAAGATTGTGCAATTATCGGACTTGCACTACGATGGGGTGCGCTTATCTGAGCAGATGCTAGCAGATGCGATCGCAGCTAGCAACCGCGTTCAACCCGATTTAGTGGTGCTTACAGGGGACTATATCACCTACGAACCCGAACCGATTTATCCCTTGGTTCAACGCCTCAAACACCTGCAAAGCCGCTATGGAACCTACGCCGTTTTAGGGAATCATGACCTTTACTATCCCAACGCTAGAAATCTTGTGACGCAAGCCTTAACGGGAATAGGCGTTCGCGTTCTCTGGAATGAAGTTGCTTATCCCTTGGGTTCGGAACTGGCTTTAGTCGGACTTCCCGATTTTTGGTCAAAACAATTTAATCCTGCTTCAGTTTTAGACGAACTTGAACCCCAACTTCCCCGCATTGTCCTATCTCATCAGCCCGATAGCGCCCAAATTCTGCAACAATGGCGCGTAGACTTGCAACTGTCTGGTCATACGCATGGGGGTCAAATTATTCTCCCCCTTTTAGGACCGCTTCCGGCGTGGCAGAATACGGTTCGTCGCCTCATCCCCAAACCCCTGCGGCCTTGGATACCTTATATGGAAGATAGGTGCAACCATGTGGTTCGCCACTGGGAATGGTCGAGGGGGTTGCATCGCATTGGTCAAAATCTCCTCTACACTAACCCCGGTTTAGGTACCTATTATCCCGGTCGCCTTTGCTGTCCGCCAGAGGTGACTGTCTTTACTTTAAAAGAGTGCTGAGTGCTGAGTGCTGAGTGCTGAGTAAGTTCCGAGTTCCGAGTCGGTTTGTTCGTCTTGAGTTGGAATAGCGTTCAGAGTTTTGAGTAACCAGTCGGTTTGTTAGTGTTGAGTTGGAACAGCGTGCAAAGTACCGTTGCTTGATTCTACGAAATAGTGTTTCGAGAGAGTGCTTTAAGCAGAATAGTAGATTAACTTGCTGCTATGGCTGTACTCAGTAAGGCTAGGACAGAGGTGAACTGCTCAAAGGATGAGACTCACTCGGTTTTAACTCAGCACTCAGCACTCAGCACTCAGCACTCAGCATTCAGCACTTTGCTACTGTTCGCCGTCAACTATCAACTCTGCTATGAGTGCTTATCGTTGGACTTGGTTGGATGAGTTTTGCCTGTGGTATCCTCCGGGATGGCTGATTTTGTTAAATCGCCACTGGCAACATTATCATGCAGACCCGGATGGCTGGAATGGGTTGGAATATTTTCTATTTTTGCTACCCGGTGGCTTTTATCTGGCGTTACTCATCCGCTGGTTGCGTTTGGGGTGTCGTTTACCGCGCCAACATCTGACAGAATTTGACCCGAATTATCAGCAGGCGTTTCGCGATGAAGTGCTGAGTGCGATCGCTCAACGCTATTTTCGCGCACAATTGCACCAGAGCGAACATCTTCCCCAAACTGGGCCGTTAATTATTGCGATGAACCACGCGGGGATGTGTTTCCCGTGGGATTTTCTGAATTTAGCTTATTTGTTGGGTCAGGAACGCAACTGGCAGGTTCATCCCTTAGCCGAGGTTTCTCTATTTGAACATCCTTGGGTCATTTGGTGGCTTCCGGTAGGATGGTCGCAAGTGCTAGGAGGAGTCCAAGCTAAACCTGAAGATTTTGAAGCGGCGGTTGCCCATCAAACGATTTTACTCTATGCCCCGGAAGGATTGCGCGGCCCGCAAAAAGGCTGGTTGCAGCGTTACCAGTTACAGACGTTTCACCCCAGTTTTGTCCAATTGAGCGATCGCTATCAGATCCCAATCTTACCTGTCATTTGCCAAGGCAGCGAATTTTTACACCCCTGGACTCTCAATATTCAACCCCTCGCTAACCTGTTCCAACTCCCTTTTCTGCCCGTTTCTCTACTCATACTGGCGTTTCTCCTATTTCCCTCAATGGGGGTTTGGGCGATGCGTTCTCGTCTCCAGTACAGCATTCAACCCCCAGAACCTCCCGAAAGTCTTCCCAAAAATCGGACTAACGCTTACCGTCGCGCCCAAAATTTACGCGAAAAACTCCAAAACCAGTTGCTGAGTTGCAAGGAAACAGGGAAGATATCTAGCGATCCTAAATCAAAGGTGAAACTTTTCTAAATCCCCTCGCCCTAGGGAGAGGGGTTGGGGGTGAGGGGAAGCCCACTGTTTCATACCAAGAATCGCACAACCGCACTTTGCTATAACTGAAAAGTCTGGAACTCTACCAAAATCTAAAGTGTCGTACAACCCCATTTTGAGATAATAGGCTGGAGCGTTCAGGGCGGCGAATATGGACGAATATCTGCAAGCAACAGATATTATTGACTGGCAACATCCTGAAATTTTAGCAAAGGCTCGCCAGCTAGCCTTTGGTCAGTCTAGCGTAGATGCGATCGCCAAAGCTTGTTTTGAGTGGGTGCGAGACGAAATCTACCACAGCGTTGACTCCCAAATGAATCCCTTAACTTGTCGCGCGTCAGATGTTCTCAGGTACAAGACGGGCTATTGCTATGCCAAAAGTCACTTACTCGCAGCGTTGTTACGCGCTAATCAAATTCCTGCGGGTTTTTGCTATCAACGCTTGAGTATTGATGACCAAGGGGCACCCTACAGTTTACATGGATTCAATGCAGTTTATCTTCCTCAATTCGGTTGGTATCGTATTGATGCTAGGGGAAATCGTGAGGGAGTGAATGCACAATTTCATCCCCCTCAAGAACAGTTAGCCTTTGGGATTCAGTTCCCGGAGGAAGTTGATTTTCCAGCTATTCTTTCGTCTCCTCTAGCCGTTGTGATAGAAGCTTTACAAAGCCAAAGCGCTTGGGATGAGATGTTAGCTCATCTCCCCGATGTCTCGCTAGAATTGGCAACTGAGTCTGGTTTGATGGGGAATGGTGACTAATTTCCAAAGGTTGAAATCAGGGAGTCATTCAAGTTACCGAATCTATGCAAACAACAGAAGCGTTTAGTGTCCGAGAGGCAACCTGCCAGGATATCCCAGCAATTGTTGATATTCATAATGGTAATGTTCGCACGCCAACTCTCTTGAGTCATCAAGGCTTTTTATTAGCAACCACAACCGCAGAAGAAGTGCTTGACCAATTTAAAAAGTGCGTGCAATATTGGGTGGCTGTTGACTGCACCGAGCGAATTCGAGGATTTGTTGCTTTTTCTTGGCCCAAATTAGATGAAAATTCTCTTACCGCAATCTTTTGGTATGATGAATCTGAACGAGAGGCAATTATGGGCGATCGCCATATTTATATTCATGTTGTTGCCACCCAAAAAGGGTATACTGGCCAGGGGATTGCGCGGTTGATGTATAAAAATCTTGAGCGACACTTTCCCAATTCAGTATTTTCTACATTCATTGTCTGCCAACCCATTTGTAATCAGCGCTCTATTCAATTTCATCAACAGCAAGGGTTTAAAGTGGTAGGAAAGGTAGAGCGCGAGCAATTTCTAGACCTCAAAAATTATGAAAGCGTACTCCTGATTAAAAGAACCTGAATAGAGGGTTAACTCATTGAGCGCCCCCAGTTGCAGGGTACAGACTCCAACGCCGACAAGAGGGTTAAAAATCTCTAAAGAATTCCTTTAAAAAGTAACAAAGCATACTCATCAGCTTGGAGGAAGGGAGATCTCGACAACAGTGTTATAATGCGCTCAGATGCGGTATCGGCGGCCAAGTTTTCACTGGCATTAGCGAAGTTATTGGTTTATGTAAGTTAGTAAGCTTACCTCCGAATCCAATCTCTACACGCTCATCTATTGCGAGGTAAGTGAATGACCATCTATGTCGGGAATCTGTCCTACCAAGCCACCGAGGCAGATATCAAAGAAATCTTTTCTGAATATGGTACTGTAAAGCAAGTCCAGCTCCCGGCGGACAGAACAACGGGTCGAATGCGCGGTTTCGGCTTTGTTGAAATGCAAACAGAAACTGAAGAGGCTGCTGCTATCGAAAATCTGGATGGAGCCGAATGGATGGAACGAACCTTAAAGGTTAACAAAGCACGACCCCGCGAAGAAAGAAAACCCTCAAGTGGAGGCTGGGGCGATCGTAGCAACTTTGGGCGACGTTACTAGGAATTGAGATCGGGAGTCTACAAATTCTCAGGTCTGCTCAGTGGGCAGGGAATTGAACCCTGTCCTATTCCTGTTGTTCTCGATACCCAGTCAATTGTACTTAAAATTAGGAGGCCCATGAATGAGTCAAGTCATCGTCAATGATAGCGAACAGTTAGATTCAGCTTTACGTCGATTTAAGCAAAAAGTATCCAGAGCGGGCATTTTTTCAGATATGAAGAAAAACCGCTTCTTTGAAACGCCCGGACAAAAGCGCAAGCGTAAGGAAGTTGCCAGACACCGAGAGCGTCAAAGACTCCGCAACCGTTCTAGACGAAGCGTCGCGGGTTAAGTCTTTCGCGCGGGGGCGTTTGATTGTGAAACGCTTTTTGTGCTTTAAGTCGCCCAATGTTTAACCCATTCCAACAGAATTGGATTCACTAACTCTGGCGCTTCATCTTGAGGACAGTGGCCTACGCCTTCTAAGTCAATAAACTGTTTGACTTGAGGGAATTCTGCAAACTTTCGTCCTAGAGCAATGGGTTCCCAAGGATCGTCCGTCCCCCAGAGGATCAACGCCTGACAAGGTAAAACTTCTAACAGATCCTCTGGCAGGGGCCCCTGAGAATAGCGAGTAAAGGCCAGAAACACATCGCCTGCCCCTCCATCCAATGCAGGAGCCATCAATAAGTCTACCAACTCATCTGTCACCGCTTCGGGGCGCTTGTAGGCTTGCAGAAGAATTTTCCGCACCACTTTGGGTTGAGCAATTTGTTTAAAGAAAAGCTGTCCAATCCAAGAAACGGCTAGCAAGCGCTGCAATAGGGGCGCACCGTGGCGGCGATACCACGGCAGTTGCAGCCGTCGGCGATCGTGCAGTAGCCTCAAAGAGCAATTAATCAGGGCAACTTCTTTCACCCATTCCGGGTAACTGACAGCGGCTTGCATCGCCACAATACAACCAATGGAATTACCCACCAGTAAAGCCGGTTCTCCAATAACTTCTCGACAAAAATCAGCAATTTGTTGCGCCCAGGTTTCAAACGTATAGGCAATTTCAGTATCGGGCGCAGGTTTTGCCGATCCGCCAAAGCCAATTAAATCAATCGCATAACAGCGGCACTCTGTTGCCAATACGGGAAGATTGTAACGCCAATGGGCAAGCGACGCCCCAAAGCCGTGAATGAGAATCACTGCCGGGCCGCGAGTGCCTTGGGTTTGATAGCGGATGGGAAAGCCTTGCCAAGTCCAAGTTTGGGTTGCGAGGTTAGCACGCATCGAAGGCAAAATAGTCATACAGGTTGAGAGGAGCGCGATCGCAATTTGTAATCTTTTTTAATCTTAAAAGGTCAACCCAACAATCGCACGGTTCCACCTGACGCCTCACGGGGATGGCGCTACAATCGGAAATTAGAGCAACCAACCTGAAATTGTGTTTTTGGTAGGGTTTGGCGGCGGCTCCCTTGCATCTACCCGTGGCTGTCTGCAACGCTCAACAATCTCCATCCTCGGCATTTGCGAACTCATCAATCAACTCATGGCGGCAACACTCTACTGCCCAAACTACAACTGTCAGGCTCCTAACCCAGAACATCACAAACACTGTGAAAAATGCCGCACATTGCTGCCCAAGCGCTATCTGTGGTCAGTCGAGCAATCCGCAACCCCTCACCAACCGGGAGAAATTGTTGGCGATCGCTATCTCTTCAAGCAGCAGCAAATTTGGCTCGACACCAAGCCCGGAAGCTTCAGCGAAACGCCCCTAGAATTGCCAGCAATCGCCCTTCCTTACCTCAAACTTATCCCCTATCAGATCCACCTTCCCCAAGCCTACGATTGGCTAGAAACGGGTTCTAGGCATCTTCTGTTTTTAGAAAATATTCCCCTCAACCCCAATCGCCTCAACTCTAGCGATCCGCTAGCCCCTGCCCTAACGCAGCTTTGGTCAACCGCCAGCCCCCTACGCCAGCTCAATTGGCTCTGGCAAATTGCCCAACTGTGGCAGCCTCTCAGCTTGCAGGGCGTTGCCGCTACCCTCCTCGATCCGCAACTGATCCGCGTTGAAGGGCCGCTGATCCGCCTATTGGAACTGCGCCCTTCGGGCAAATCTGCCCCAAAATTGCAGCAACTCGGACAACTTTGGTCGCAATGGGTCAAAACCGCCCATCCGGATGCCACCTCTGGGGTACAAAACCTCGCCAACCGATTAATTCGGGGAGAAATCAAAGGTTCCGAACAACTCGTGTCTCTCCTTGATGAAAGTCTCGCCCAATTTGCCACCTCTGCAACGTTAGACTTTCAAATTGCCACCCTCACCAATACCGGCCCCAGTCGGCGACGTAACGAGGATGCTTGCTATCCGCCTAGTGGCAGTAGCGTTTGCCTGAGTTGGGATCGTGCCTCTGCCCATGTACCCATCCCCCTAACAATTGTCTGCGATGGAATTGGCGGTCATGAAGGGGGCAATGTTGCCTCGCAATTGGCGATTGAAACCGTTCAGCAACGGGTCGAACAGCTATTTCACCCAGACTTGCATCCCGATCGCTTGCAAACCGAACTCGAACAAGCCGTTTGTATCGCCAACGATCGCATCAGCCAGCAAAACGACAGCGAACGACGCCACGAACGCCAGCGCATGGGGACAACTCTGGTGATGGCCTTAGCCCAAGGTCATCAAATGTATATTACCCATGTGGGCGACTCCCGCGTGTACTGGATTACGGCTTTTGGCTGCCATCAAGTCACTTTAGATGATGATGTGGCAACCCGCGAAGTCCGTTTGGGCTATGCCTTCTATCGCGATGCGCTGCAACATCCAGGTTCGGGTTCCCTGGTGCAAGCTTTGGGCATGAGTGCGTCGGATTTGCTGCACCCTACGGTAGGTCGCTTTATTTTAGATGGGGATGGCATCTTTTTATTGTGTTCCGACGGTCTCAGCGATGGCGATCGCGTTGAGGAATATTGGGAAAGCGAAATCTTACCCGTTCTCAACGGTCAAATCGATGCTAAAACCGCCGTTGAGCGCCTCGTTGAAATTGCCAACACCCAAAACGGTCACGATAATGTCACCATCAGCCTCTTGCACTATCGCCTGCTGGGGGGGTCAAACCCTCCGCCGTTGGCGCATCCAGAAAGCCAGCGAACAGTCCTATCCTCTCCCGAACCCCGCAGTCAATCGAACCTGAAAACGCAATTGCTCCCCCCATCTAAATCGGATTGGGGAATTTTACCGCTGATTCTGGGTATTCTGCTGCTATTGGGGCTAGGCGTTCCCCTGGCTTACTTGCTGGGAGTGCCCAATCTTTTACGCGCTTGGCAGCAAACACCCGTTGCCACTTCCGACCCTTCGATTGTCGTTATCCCCTCACCCGATCCGCCTCCCGTGGCAGCACCGCCGCAAGCCAGCCTGGAAGCGCGATCGCTTGTACAAGTCGAGGCGATCGCCAATAACGGGATCGAACAACCCCCACCCCTATTTCTATTTAGCAGTCTCCAAGCCGCCACCGAACGAGAAACGCTTGGAGAAATCCCCCCCAACAGCCTGCTCTACATTCAAGGCAAACAAACCCTAGAGAACGCCGAAGTCTGGTTAAATCTTAGAGTCTGTACGGTCGGCCCCTTAAGCGAACCCAATCTTTCTGCCCCGGTTGTCCCCGGTAACGTTGGATGGGTGCGGGAAATCGATCTTCTACCGAGATCCAGCGTTACTTCTAGCCCCCCACAAGGTTGTCCTTAACCCGAAAATCTCTCACAAGAACTCTCAGCAGTTCCATTAAGCTAAATAATGAGGGAGTTTGTGTGCCAGATCGCAGAACTCTATCGGTTCAGTTAATGCCTAATATTGAATGGTTTTAAATGTCTCAGTTTGAGAGTCCTTGCCTCAGCATTGCGATCGCCCGCCTCATGGCGGCAGCAGAGACGATCTCCACTCACTCTGCTCATTTTGCGATCTGGGTGATTCGAGCAGATTATCCGGGAGGATACGTTCACCACGACTGTTTATGGCCCGAACACCTGAGCCAAACCTGGCAGGCTTGGCAAGAGATGTTTCATAGCAGTGGCGCGGTTCATGGCTTGCAAGTTCCCCCGGTGAATTTGCCTCAAGCGGAATTCACCCTTGCTGTTGATTCCCCACCAGGAGCCGCACAAGCCAGTTATAGCAGCCGCTTGATGCAGCAATTGGGAATTCATCTCTGGCAATGGGTGTTTCATGGGCCGATTCAAAGCAGCCTGTCTCACAGCCAAGGCATTGCCATTGGTCAAAGTCGGCAATTGCGACTGCGCCTAGAGGTACGAGATCCCAACTTAATCGCCCTGCCTTGGGAAATTATGCAGCCTCAAGCAGGCAAACAGGCCATTTCGCTATCTCAACAAATTCTGTTTAGCCGAACGACCAGCGATGTCGATCCGCTGCCCCCACGACGTACAGATGCAACCTTAAATATTCTATTGGTCTTTGGTCAAGATTCGCCAGAACACGAAGCCCAACGCACCGCCCATCAAAGCTTGACGAATGGGGCTTTAGACTTGGCAAAAGAAGCGGAAGCCCTTGCCCAAACGCTAGAAAACTCGACCTCAGAAAGCTTGGGAATGAATAGTTCCACCATTCCAGTTGCCAAGCACGTAGATACGCTCATTCAGCCGACGCCAGAGGAACTGATCGAGCAGTTGGAAGCCAAGCCTTACAATATCCTCTTTTATGGCGGTCATGGCGTCCCGTCTCCCGATGGTGGTTTGTTATTTTTACGACCGAATACGACCTTAAGCGGTACGGAACTCGCCCAGGTGCTAACGCGCTGTCGGGTAACGTTGGCTGTCTTTAATGCCTGTTGGGGGGCGCAACCGGATCGTCATGGCGACTGTCCCATTCCCCGCAGTAGCTTGGCGGAGGTGTTGCTGCATCACGGAGTCCCGGCAGTATTGGGAATGCGAGATTCGATTGCCGATCGCGAGGCGTTAACATTTATCCAAGCCTTTGCTCAAGCCCTAGCGGATCGACTGCCGATCGATCAAGCCGTGGCGGTGGCTAGACAGCAACTTTTAACCATCTATAAGTTTAATCAACCCGCTTGGACGCTGCCGGTTTTGTATATGCACCCGGAGTTTGATGGCGAACTGATTCCCCCGTTGGAAGAAGGGGTGACAGAGTTACCCGAAAATTCCCTAACTTGGATGCAAAAATCGCTTTCGCCTGCCTGTTTGCGATCGCTCGGCGAAACCGAACAAGTTTGGCCAGTGCGCGGCGGCTTAATGCGGGTGGGACGATTGCCAGAAAATGATATTGTCATCCAAGAACGCTGGGTTTCTCAACGCCATGCTGAAATTATTTGTCGCGATCCGACTAGCGATCTAGAGGCGGAACCGACCTATTGGCTGCGCGATTTTTCTCGATATGGCACGTTGATTTCGGGTTTAGAAGGCTGGAAGAAAATTCATCATCAGGAAGTGCCCCTACAATCTGGCGTTAAGCTAAAATTTGGCAGTTCTCAAGGACAAACCTTAGAATTTATTGTCGAACGCCCTTAAAATTGGGATTTGAACCCAAACCCTGATTTGGCAATCGCTTTCGGGCTTTGGTTGCCAGTCCGAGCGATCTTAAAGGCGGGTTGGAAAAATTAATCGCATTTTTTTCCAAAAAAATGCTTTCCTTCTCGGATGAAGTTACGGAACCTGTGGCGATCGGCGTGTAGCTATCCATGCCCCTAAATACCCAGCAGTGCTCTGGTGTAACCCCTATGAATTCTGAATCCCTATCAACCCAAGCTGAAGTTGAACTGTGGCGATCGCTGATCGAACCCACAGAAGAAGTCTATCCTTGGAGTCCCAACGAACCCCAGTCTGAAGATTATTACAAACGCCTGGAGGAGTCGCTGGAACTGGATTTGCCAGAAGCAGAGGTTAGCGATCGCGCTCAACAGTTTTTTGCTCATCTCGATCGGCTTTGGGCGAGCGTCTCTTCCCCATCCGCCTCTTTAGTGGAGGTGTTGAAAGCGCGTTTTGCGGCTCAGGTGCCAACAGCTATGCTAGCGGCGATCGCCCAAAAAGCCGAACAGGTTGCCACCACCTCCCTATCCCTCGCCAGTCAGCTTGTAAGTTGCGTTGAAGAAGCGATCCCCCAACTTCATGCTGAAGATTTGGAAGTCTTGGCACGTCCTCTCGCGTTTGCCATGCGCGGGACAGAAGCCGATGCAGCCATTGATGGGATGCTCAATACCGTGCGTCCAGTGGAATGGGCGGCGCTTTCAGAGATCGAACAAGCTCGTCTCTCCCTAGCTGTGGCTCGCTATGCGATCGCCCAATTGCAGCAAGATCGCTAACTCCTTGGCACAGAGGGTTCAAATTTCTCCCTTTTGACCTACCACATACGAGTAGCAAAGTTTTGTTCGCGGGTGGGTGACAAAGCCCGCGCCTTTAAAATCGCTGCGGCGAGAAAGGCATAGGACAACATGCCAATTAATGCGAGTGCCACTGCACCGGCCAGTTGAGAGACTTCTGTAAAAAAGTAGTGACCTGTGGCATTCCATAATCCATGCAAGAGGGCGGCGGTAAAATAACCTACGCCTAAAATTCGCCACCGTTTGCGCCGCTTGAGAACGCTTAAGCCGACGAAGTATCCTAAATAACCGCTATAGGCCATATGCCCAGAAACCGATCCCAGGACGCGAGGGATTAAAAGTTGCAGTCCTGCTAAATAGCCGAGTCCGGGTTCCGCACCATTGACCGCGCTTTGAATGGTGGAAGGCACGTAGAGTCCGAGGGTTTCAACTAAGGTAAAGCCAATGGCCGCTGCCGTACCCAGTAAAATGCCGTCTAAAGGCTCCCAAACGCCGATACTTTGCGGATTGAAGTGGGGGTGAGGAGGATGACCCATTTGGGTGGCAGTCGCTTGGGTCACGCGCAACAGGCGTCCCCATTGAAAGGCGATCGCAATCGGCAAGGCTTTGATCAATTCTTCTAATAGGCCAGTTCCCAACGTTTCTCGCACCAATAAAGCCCACAGGCTATTACCGGGGGCCCATCCTGCCAGAATCCGATAGAAAAACGGGCCAAAGAGCGTCACTAACGGTCGAGCTAACAAGGCTGTTAAAACGGCTGCCCCCAGTAACAGCCACCAGGGTTTATGCTTGCCGCACAACTGATAAACGTAATAATAAGCAATTCCCGCCATGTAACCGCCCAGCACGAGGTTAAACAGGGTGGGAACTTGAACGGAAAACAGCAAGACCACCACAATGGCGGTGATACTGGCCGGGATGAAATAGGCTTTGCGGGCCAGGTCGCGTCCTGTGGAGAAGATGGGAAACAGTTGGGTTAACGTGACCGTATCAGCAGATTCCGGGCGTTTTGGCTGGGAGCGGACGGGTGCAGAGGGCGGCCGCTTGAGGGTATTCGGTAGGGGAAAGGTTGCGCTCTCGCTCTGGGGCGCAGAAGCTACAGGAGGGGCTTCAAAAATAAATTCAGGACCATTTTGACCTAACGTAATGCGATCGCCCACTCGCAGCCGACAGCGCTCTTGCAGGCGAGAACCGTTAATGTAGGTGCCGTTGGCGCTACCAAGATCGTGAATTTCCCAACCCAGACCTCCCGATAGGGGACGGATCGCAGCATGGCGTCGAGAAACCATTCCGTAACGATTGGAGTCTAAAACCACTTGGCAGCGAGGATCTCGACCCACCACCATCTCTGTGCCACTTGAGAGAGGATATCGGGGCGGGTTTTGTCCGGTGAGATCGTTGATAACCAGTTGCCGAAGAAACCCGATAGCAGAATTTTTGTTGGTCATTGCTTGGAATCCACTCACCCCTACCAACGAGCGCTCGCCTTGGTTTGTCCTGTCTAGTTCGGAGCGTTCAGTTCTATGACTCAGCGCGTGACAGGCAATCTTGGTTCTGTATCAATTGTAGGGGTGGATTCCAATTTCTAGGGGAGGTTGGTCGCTCCCCCGATGGTTCTTCACGAATTTTCTTTGACCAATGAAATTTTGCTAAACCGCGACTTAGGAGTTAGCGTTGGCACTGCGGACGGCTGCGTAGAAACACAGAACCCCTATCGGCAGGCTCAGTCCTAAAATTAAACTGGTCGCGAAGCTACCCAGTTCCGGCTGACCGGAAGATAGCTCAAAGATAGAACCGACTGCCGCGATCGCTGCCACGCAGGAACCGCCTAAAAACAATCCGCTTTTTGGTGTAAACCCCATTATTTTGGTTGTGAGTTATTAAGTTGAACCGTCCCCCTAGGGCGGGGGTTTGCCACTAGGATACCGATTTTACGGCTTGGGCGGAAAAGCCATACTTGCCAAGTTCTTGATTAAGGGCAAGTTTATTCTCAACTCGATCGACAAACATGACGCCATTGAGGTGGTCAATTTCATGTTGAATGGCGCGCGCTAGCAGTCCCCTGGCCGTTAGGGTTTGGGGACGACCGTATTCGTCTTTATAAGCGACTGCGATCGCTTCCGGGCGCTTGACATCCAAATAGACCCCCGGAATGCTCAAACAGCCTTCTTGAAACACGCAAACTTCGCCCTCGAACTGTTTAATGGTGGGGTTAATCAACACCAAAGGCTGATTTGCTGGCTCATCCGGTTCGCAGTCAATCACGATAATTTGCTTATGGATCGCCACCTGGGGGGCGGCTAACCCAATCCCATCAGCACTGTACATGGTTTGCAGCATTTGCCGCACCACCTGCCGCACCTCGTTATCGACGCGAGAGACTCGTTTAGCTGGCATCCGCAAAACGCGATCGCCCAGCGTATGAATCTCCAACGGCGGCTGCTCTAACTTTTTCTTTTCGACAAAAACCTCAGAAGTCATGGAATATTAACTCACTAGGGGGCAAACAATATAAATCCTTGTTATTCCATCTTAATAGAAACCCCCACAGGCGTTAGAAATCCCTGCGGGGGTGAGTGGATTTAGAGAAGGGTGCGATCGCTACACTAAGGTACTAAGCCTAAACCTGTAACATTAGCTTGGGTCAGGTTATTCAGCGAACCAGAGACCCCGGCAATTGTCGTACCTGGAGCAACGACAATTGCTTGACCTGATGGCGGAGAAACAATTGTACCTGGTGTCTGAAAGAACTCAAAGCCACTGAACTGGTTGCCTGTAATAGTAAATCCACTAGAACGAGGTGAAGGGATTTGCACGGGTGGTGCTGGCGGTACAGATCCCCCTTGTCCGGGTGTTAAAGGCGGGTCGATCGCAATCCCCGTACTAGCCCTAATGTTATTATTTCGGATTGTTGCGTTTGTTACTCGTTGGAGTCCAATTCCGATAAAGGGAGTCCTTAAGGAAACATTAGGGCCACCTACCATATTGAACAAGTTTTGTTCAATGAGAATATCTTGGGTTTCGTTATTAGGGCCAAACCTGCTGATTTGATTGCCAATCCCAACTGAATCATTAGCAAAGATGTTGTTGCGAATGGTAACGCGACCATTTGAGTCGGTTAGGTCAATTCCATAACCCCTTTGAGTACCAGGAGCAGGTTGAGATAGACTGCGGAACGAGAAGCCATCAATAGTCACTTGACCAGTGTTTGCTGGATTTCCCCGCTCAAAACCAATCCCTCCACTAATCGGAGCAGCAGCACCAATAATGGCTTCTGGAACTCGACCATTAGGATTAGTGACTGGATCGTAAGGGTTTGCATTAGTAACAGGGTTTCTGCCCGCATTTGGTCCCAGTAGATTAAAGGGTCGAACAAAGTTGACAAACTCGTTATAGGTGCCTGGAGCAACGCGTACCGTCACATTATCAGGAGCATTGGCACCAAGGAGATAGTCAAGGGCGGTTTGAATCGTACCGAAAGCCGTTTGACCCACAACTAAACCGGTTACAGGAGCTAAAGGACCGCCATAATCTGGATCGATAGTTACTGTCGTTCCCGCAGCAGCACCAGCTAAAGTGTCATCTACATAAACAATCCCGGTTGGCGGTGGTGTTGGTGTTGGTGTTGGTGTGGGCGTTGGTGTTGGTGTTGGTGTTGCAAAAACGAAGTTATTTTCAGCAGTTAGCTGAGTTGTGGTAACTCCAAGTAAGGTAATAGGATCAAACAGCCCTGGCGTAGTTCCAATCACTCTAACTCCACCACCAACAACTGGTTGAAGAGTCAGGTTATTAAAAGTTGCGATAGCAGGAATAGCAGTGAAGTCAAGTTTATCAAAAACTTGAAAGTCAAAAATAAAGTCTTCTACATTTGGTGCTGTTCCTGAAGGCACAACAAATTGTTCTTCAGCAGGAGTAGCTGAAAGAAAATCACTAATTCCTGGTCTTAATTCTTCACGGAGAGTCGCCATCTTTAACGAGATCCTTGCTGTTATGTGCAGAAAGATAAGCCAATGTTTCCAAGCAGCTTCCTATCTCAATAGACTCAGGACAGGAAACTACTTGATTAGTAAGGCAAGCTTAAGCCTGTCCTGTAACAATACGAGCAGCTATTTGTGCGGGGGTAATATCATTAGCAGGAAGATTTTGTAAGAGTAAAATGAAGTTTTCTCCTCCTCCCACAACACCCGCAATACCAGTCAAGCTAATAGACGCGAAATTTGCTCCGACGGGACTTGTAATATTAGCTATTGGAATTACGGTACCTACGGGTAGAAAACTCAAGCGAATTGTATCTTGGGAAGCATTAAATCCATCTATAATATCAGCAGGCGTAACAGGGTTAGTAGTTGGATCAAAGCTATCCCTGGGATCATTAAAAACAAACTCATCTGGTCCTGGTCCACTTACTAAAGTATCTCGTCCTAGACCACCAATCAGGGTATCACCATCAGTTCCTTGGGCCGTTATTCTATCACTCCCATCTGTTCCTATTAAAATGTTTGGTCGATCTATTTGTCCCTCAATTACATTCGCTCCATTTACAACTTGAGGTGTAAAAACCTCAACATTGATAGTGCCAGTAACGGGTTGATTAACATTATCCGTAACTTGATAAGTAATCAATCCTGGACTAGGAGCAGAGCCAGCGGGAGGGGTATAGATCAAGAAGTTGCTATCAGGACTAAGCGCTACAGTTCCAGTGGTTGCTGTTGCTGTCGGAGTACCGTCAAAACGCAGTACAGCGCTCTCTGGATCGGTTGCAACGTCTGTAACATTAATCCGTAATGGTGAAATTACTTGTCCTGCAACTGTCCGAATTGTGAAAGGATTAGTGGTTGGTGGTTGATTGACTGGGGGTTCAGGAGTTGGGGGTGCTGGTGTTGGAGATGGTGCTGGTGGGAAGATGATGGGGGGGAGGATAATGGGAGGGCCAAATATAGGAGGGGGAACAGGAGTTGGGGGGGGGGCAGGAGTGGGAGGTAAGTCGGGTAGAGCCGTCAGATTCGTGGTAAAGTCGGCTGCGGTGATGAGCGCGCGGTTTACTCCTTGGAGAATGGCGAGGAACTCCCCTGTCACTGTGTCTTGAATGATGGTGTCGTTGGCATACTGTCCGGTTCCCTGGAAGATGTTGAGTTGTTCAAAGGATAAGCCGGGTTCTAGACCAATTAAGTCTTGCCCATCAGTAAAGTCTAGAATGTAGTCAGCATTGGTGAGTTGAGGGCCTCCTGTGGTGAGGAAGGGGGCTGCGTTGTTGGGTCTGCGACCGAGAACAAAGATATCGCGTCCTTGTCCGCCAACTAGCGTATCTGCACCAGAATCTCCGAACAGAACGTCGTTACCCTTGCCACCATAGAGGATATCGTTACCTTTACCACCGTAGAGGGTATCATTAGCCTGGTTGCCATAAAGGATATCGTTGCCATCGTTTCCGAAAACAACATCATTTCCTTCATTTCCATAAATGGTGTCGTTATCTTTGCCCCCATAAACAACATCGTTGCCTTTCCCAGCAAAGATCAGATCGTTACCCTGGTTGCCATAGATAACATCATCGCCTTGGTTGCCGTAGATAACGTCGTTACCTTCGTTGCCAAAGAGGGCGTTGTTCCCTTCATTACCAAAGATGGTGTCATCGCCTTTACCCCCAAAAACGATATCGTTGCCTGAGCCAGCAAAAATCAAGTCATTGCCTTGATTGCCTAGAATGTAGTCATTACCAGGGCCGCCAAAGACGGTATCGTTACCTTCGAGGGCATAGATAACATTGTTTCCCCCAATCCCACTCATTAGATCTGCTTCAGGGGTTCCTACCAAAAAGTCATCACCTAGGGTGCCGTTAATCACTGCCATCCTTCTAGTCTCCTCACTTCCAAGTCAATTTATTTTAGGTTAGCCGTTCGACGCCTGCTCGGAATTTTACTGAAATTTTCCAACTACTACAGGGATATTCGGTTGGTTTCCGTAAATTTAAGCCAAGGGTATGTATTTACAGGGTTTTAAATTTGCTCCTTCATCCTCAATAGGTTAATCTATGGTTTCTTGCCTATTGCTGCTGAGAATACCGCAAAAACCCCTAAACTGAAAAGCCAAGTCTACAATAATTGCCTAGTCAGGATGGAGCTATGAAGTTAAATGTTTGGCAAGCTGTTACCCGGATGGGTTATGTTTGGCGCGAGATGGTTCTGGGCCTGAGACGCGGGGGGTGGATGAACTGGGCGGCAGTGAGTACGGTGACGGTACTGCTGTTCCTGTTCGGTACTAGTTTACAGGTTTCGTGGCAGTTGGAAAACCTCTTAAACCAGTTTGGCAGTCAGTTAGAGGTTTCTGCTTATTTGGAACCGGGGATTGAGAGTCAGTCTTTGGTCAATACTGTAACTCAATTACCGGGGGCGATCGCAGTTCGGGCTATTCCTAAACAAGAGGCGTGGGAAACGCTGATGCAGGAGATGGGACTCGCAGATATTGCAGGAGTCGCACAGTTGCTCAACGGGAATCCTTTGGTGGATGAGTTAAGGGTGAAATCTCAAAACGCTCAGGAAGTCCCGATGCTCGTGCAACAGTTGAAACAGTTACCGGGTGTTGAAGAGGTGCTATACGGAGATGAAGCCCTGAAACAGCTAGCACAACTTCACCAAGGGATCAATACTGTTAGTGGAGCGATCGCCATTGCTTTAACGCTGAGTGCGATCGCGGTAATTACTACCACTATCCGCCTGATTGTCCTATCGAGACGCACTGAAATTGAGATTATGCAATTGGTGGGGGCAACAAAAGGTTGGATTGCTCTACCGTTTCTGTTGCAAGGGATTTGCTTTGGAGTAGTTGGAGGCGCGATCGCTTGGGGCTTAATTTCCCTCCTCCAACGCTTTTTTAGCCAACTGCTTGCCGATCAACTCGACTTCGTGCAATTCCTCACCACAACCCCCAATCCCCACCTGCTTCTACTACCTATCATTCTCATGGGCTTTGGTTCCTGTGTGGGGCTACTAGGCAGTTGGTTCGCCGTTCGCCGCATTATCACCCAATAGAAACTAACTCAGTAACACATTAGCGATCCCAATGTTAATAAATTCATTACCAGATTGGCTAATCCCCTGATTTCCGTACTGATTAAGGATACCAAAGCCTTGAGCGCCAGGACCATAATCATTAATTCGATTATTGGTAATGCTAACACCACTAACATTGTTAACGCGAATTGCCTGCGGCATTGGTTGGAATCCGACCCTTTGTGCTACTCCATCAAACCAGTTACGAGTAATGAGAATATTATTGCTAATCGGACCGCCAGGTGGGGTTTCAATTTGAAGGGTTGGATCGCTTGATGGATTATTCCGAAAGATGTTGTTTTGAAATGTTAGATTATTGCGGGCAGATCCTGTACTGGGAGGATTATCAATTAGTTGAACGCGACCACCATTGATTTCAAAACCATCAACAACTAGACCGTCTGTAATTCCTCCGACCAAGAAAATTCCACTTCCTCCAATAACTGCTTCAGCTTCGCGAGTTCCTGTACCAGCAACTCCGGCGTTCGGTCCCAATAATCTTAAAGGACCAGTATCAGGTTTTTCATAAAGCGCAACAGGTTGATAAGTTCCTCGCGCAACCCTAATGGTTCCTAAACCCGTTGAAGTTCCAGTAATCGGGTCAATAAAGCTGTTGTCTACTCCATCGCCTAGAACCAAGTTAGAGTTAACAGCATCCTGAATCGAGGTAAAAACTGTGACCGTTCCTGGAGTTGCAGAAAGATTGTTAGCTGCATCTCTTGCTCTCACCTGTAGCTGAATGGAGCCTGCGGGCAAAGAAGGTGCATTGGTTACACTAATTACCCCCTCATTATTAATTGAGAAGTTAGCAGGGGCACCCACAAGTTCATAACCTGTTACCCCCACATTATCCGTTGCCCGAACAGAACCAATCACTCCTGTTGTTGAATTGGCTGAGTCTCGACTGATTACGAAAGCTTCTGCATTCAATGGTCTAGGAGTTGATGGAGGTGTAATATCAGCGCCCCCTCCAGCAAAGATGAAATTATCAGCCGTGACAGTTCCTGGAAAATCAACAAGCCTGATGTTACCAAAAGTTGATACATTACCAATGATTACATCGGCTCCTGCACGAGTAATCGTCAAATTACTAAAAACCAAAGATGGAAAAGCGCTTAGATCAATTCTATCTTGTTGTTCAAATCGATTAATGATGTCATTACTAGGTGCACCAGCAGGAACTACAATAGTATCAACAGCTCCAATTCCACTGGTCAAAGAATTGGGCCCTTCAAAAGGAATTGTTTCATTAACACCTGCTACTAAATTAACTACTTTGCCACGAGTTATAAAATTAGTAGTTGGGTTAAGAGCGGATAAAGGAATACCATTCTGAAATCGAATATTTCCAAAATCAGATGGTCTTGATAAGTTGAAAATTCCACTAGGAAATGGTGATTCACTGATAGATGTTCGATTCAGCTCGTAATAATCTAGTCCTGGAAAAGCTGTCAGGTCAATTAGATCCTGTGCCTGGAATCCATTAATAATATCATTACTAGCTGGGCCTGATGGAACTACGATTGTATCTACGCCTGATGTCAAACCCCCAGGACCAGAAGACGGTATAGTCTCATTTACACCGGGGATTAAATTAATGACTGCCATTGAACTTGACCTCAACTAAAACTTAATGAGTTTTCTTAGTAACTGTACAGAGAAAAGCTAATCCCTACACAGTAATATCTCGCGAAAGCCTTAAGGGCTTTTTATATCTAACAGCGGGCAATTTGCTCGCTATTAGACATAGAATTTTAGTGTCTTAAGGGGTAGGAGCAGGCGGGGGACCGTAAATAATGGAATTACGAATCACGTCTCTATCAGTTGTTGTCAATCCCCGCAATTCGACTGTAAAGAGCGAAGCATCATTAATACTCAGCGTAGTAACACCCCCACTTATTGGTGCCACCTCAACATTTGAGTCATTAGCTTTGAAGCTCAGGCGAATGACATCTCCAATTGGTCTTCCTGATGCATCTATTAGAGGATTGAAATCGGTAATTGTGTCACCAAACCCAGTTAAGAAGCTGCTATCAGAAGCCTGATTGAATCGAAATTCATTGACGCCTCCAGCTCCACTTAAGGTATCATCTCCAGCGCGACCTACTAAAGTATCATTTCCACTACCTCCAACCAGATTATCATTACCTGCGGTGCCAGTAATTAGACGACCTGGTGCGCCAACCTGAAGAGTCACTGTCCCTACATTGTTAGAGGGATTTGGATCTCTTTCTGTTGCAGTTGCAGTTGCAGTGTTAACAATATCTCCTGTAGCCTGATCGACTCTTGCCTGAAACGTCAGTGTAGCTAAAGGAGCTCTGCTAGCTAAGTTACCAATTGTCCAGATCCCTGTTGCCTGATTAAAGGTTCCTACACTAGCATTTGGAGTACCTTGAATTGTTAGTCCTGTAGGTAATAACTCTCGAACTTGAACACCTGTAGCATTATTTAACCCATCATTAAACAGTGTTAGAGTGTACGTAACAATGCTGTTTTGTGCAGGAGCTGTGTTACTAACTGTTTTAGTCAACCGTAAGTCTGCTAGAGGCTCTTCGAGAGCAATTGCTACTGTATCGGTGTTATTAGTTGGATCGGAATCAGTTTGATTCACTCCTGTGATAGATGCAGTATTCGTGATAACATCACCAGCATTCCCCGAATTAATCGTTGCTTGAATCCTTAGAGTCGCATTAGCATTATCTGCTAAATTTCCAATTGTCCAAATTCCTGTTGCTGGATTATAATCCCCTACTGAAGGAGTATTGTTAACAATTTGCAAATTTGTTGGTAAAGCATCTGTTACGACTACACCTGTAGCATTTGCTGGACCATTATTTAGCAAATTTACAGTATAAGTAATTGTGTCACCTACACTATAGCGATTATCTCCATCTGCATCAGTAGTAAGCTGAACTGATTTTTCGAGGGCAAGGTCTACAGTTTGAGCCGGGGTTGGAGTTGGAGGGGTTGGAGTTGGAGGGGTTGGAGTTGGAGGGGTTGGAGTTGGAGGGGTTGGAGTTGGAGGGGTTGGGGTTGGAGTTGGACCAGGAAGTTCTAAGAAATCTGTGGCGGTGAGTTGCGTAGCGGTGACGCCTTGGAGGATGGCGAGGTAGTCGCCCGTTCCGGTATCGCGAATAACAGCGCTGCCTGCAAATTGACCTGTTCCAGCTGTAATTTCAAGTTGGTTAAAGGTTAACCCTTGTATGCCAATGCGGTCTTGGCCTCTGGTGAAGTCGGTGACGTAGTCTGCATTCGCTAGGGTGGCGGAACCTGTGGTTCCGGTTGCTCGTCGTCCGACTACGAAAAGGTCGCGACCTTCGCCACCCGTCATGGTGTCAGAGCCGAGATCGCCGTAGAGGGTATCATTTCCTAAGTCCCCATATAGGCGATCGTTGCCTTTGCCGCCGTAGAGGACATCGTTACCTTTGCCACCGTAGAGGACATCATTGCCTTCGTTCCCGAAGAGGGTATCGTTGCCTTGGTTGCCGTAGAGGGTATCGTTGTCTTTTCCGCCGTAGAGGAAGTCGTTGTCTTTGCCGCCAAAGATTAAGTCATTACCTTGGTTGCCGAAGATGGTGTCGTTTCCCTGGTTGCCAAATAGGGTATCGTTACCTTCTAAGCCAAAGATGGTATCGTTCCCTGCTAGGCCATAAATCAGGTCTGCCTGGGGGGTTCCACTGATCAGGTCGTTACCCAAGGTGCCGTTGATTGTTGCCATCTTTTTTGTATCCTCACAACAATAGAATCTGTCTTTTGTCCAACTCGCTTGAGACAGGCATTACGATTTTGCCTGGTATTTGATTATTTGGAAAGACTCACACTGCTTCTTTAAAGATTTTAGGGATATCCAATAGCCTGCTTGTTGATTTCGTATCAAATCTCAGCTAGCCTATGAAGTTTTATAACTAATTGGATGGGTCAACTGTATCGCACTGCTTTCGAGGACGCAATACATTCAAAGGAGAGGTTTTACAGGGATAGAGCGGGTCTTAACACCAAGACCTCCATCCAGTTATATCAGTTTTTACTGCCAAGTCATGGTTAAATTTACGGAAATCTGGGATTTCAGCGCGTTGAGTTCAAAGAGTTTATCCCACAGTTGACCAGGTGGTTGCGATAAAAACCACAACAGCCGCGATCGCGAGTAGCCCTTGAATCAGATTGCCCACCAGCGAACCGACTAGAATGCCCACACTGGCTTTAAAAGAAGTTTTCGCTCTTTCTTCTAAGGGAAGATTGCGGCGGTAGAGAAATTCGCCAATAAATGCGCCGACGATCGGACCGACTAAAATCCCGATCAGGGGGCCTGCGACTAGGAAAGCGGGTAATAAGCCTAGAAACCCTAACACTAAGCCAATGATTGCCCCAAACTGTCCCCATTTACTTGCACCTGCTCGTTGAGCGCCCAGATGCATCGCCAGGAAGTCAACCCCAACGCTGAGTAAGAGAATGACTAGGGTGGTGCCTAAAGCCCAACCAATGACATCGAAGCCTCGTACAAAGCCCCAGACTAAAATTGCGCCTAAAATTAAGCTAGAACCAGGAATGCCCGGAACGACAGCACCGACAATTCCCACTAGCATTACTAATACTAAGACCCAGTACAGGATGGTTATATTCATTGCCGAGTTCGCAGGGGGTAAACTTCACCATTTTAAGCGGATTGTTAGTTGTTATCCAGAAGGCTGAGGGTGTGGGCAAGCTTATCGGCAATTCCGGCAATCCAATTTTCATCTTGGCGCGTGTAGGATCGGGGGGCGTTTGCCCCTAAAATCAGGGCACCGCGATCGCCAAGCGGTTGACAAATGACCCCTTGAGTATTTTCGGGTAAATAATCGAACTCAAATTTACCGGGATATAGTTTCAGCGCGACTAAATAGACGGGTTTCTGCTTATCGAGAACGCGTTGGAGAATGGCTCCCGGTTTGACTTCCGGGTTAGCGCCGAGAATACCGCGCCGCAGCAACACCTTTCCCTGATAGTAAACGACGAGCGATCGCGTTACTGTATTCGTCAGCAATAAATTCGACGCCCAAGCCAACTCGGTTTTAACCGTCTCTGGCAGATCCGCAGACAACTCAAACCCCTCCTCCCCCACCAACTGAACCGTTTCTGGGGATAAAGGCTGAACGCGCTGCCATAACAAGCCCGTTAACAACAAAACTGCGCTAATAATAACGCCCAACACATCCGAACGAGCCTGAGAGCTAGTCAGTTCTGGAGTCAGCAAGCGGTTAACCATTAACAGCGTACCTGCAAGACCCCCCACTACCAAGGGGATCGCCCGCAAAACTCGATTGGGATCGGCTGAATTCATCGAAAACCTCCGAGAAACCCTGCCCTAAAATGGCAGGGAGGGATAGGAGTGGCAAGCAAGCGGTTCAATGCCGCGCAGGTTGCCAAATTAACTGCTTGTTTCACAGTAGAAATGATAAAGTAAAGTGCGAAATATGGAAAAAGCTTTTAGTTACCGTTTCTATCCCACATCCGAACAGGAAACTCTCCTGCGTCGAACATTGGGCTGTGTGCGGTTGGTCTACAACCGTGCATTGGCAACGAGAACTGAAGCCTGGTATGAGCGGCAAGAGCGGATTGATTATGTGCAATCGTCCGCCATGTTGACAGGATGGAAAAAGCAAGAAGACCTCCAATTTCTGAACGAAGTGAGTTGTGTTCCATTGCAGCAAGGCTTGAGGCATCTGCAAACAGCCTATACCAACTTCTTTGCAGGTCGGGCGAAATATCCCAACTTCAAAAAGAAGCGCAATGGTGGAAGCGCAGAGTTCACCAAGTCTGCCTTTAAGTGGAAAAACGGCAAAGTGTTTTTGGCGAAGTGTTTGGAACCATTGAACATTAGATGGTCTAGACAGTTGCCGGAAGGCGTTGAACCCTCTACCGTTACGGTCAGGCTGAATCCGGCTGGTCAGTGGTACATCAGCTTGCGGTTTGTTGACCCTAGAGATTTGATACTGAAACCCGTTCAGCAGTCGGTTGGGTTGGATGCTGGAATCACCAGCCTGGTCACGCTGAGTACAGGTGAGAAGATTGCCAATCCCAAACACTTCAATCGGCACTACAAGCGATTGAGACGGGCACAAAAAGCCTTGAGTCGAAAGCGAAAGGGTTCTCGCAACCGAGACAAAGCGCGATTGAAAGTTGCCCGGATTCAGCAACAGATTTCCAATTCCAGAAAAGACCATTTGCACAAGTTGACGACTCGGTTGATTCGTGAAAATCAAACGATTGCCGTTGAGTCGTTGGCTGTGAAAAACATGGTCAAGAACCCCAAACTTGCCCGTGCCATTAGTGATACGGGATGGGGTGAGATGATTCGACAGTTGGAATACAAAGCCAAGTGGTATGGTCGAAACTTGGTAAAAATTGACCGATGGTTCCCCAGTTCTAAACGCTGCGGAAATTGCGGTCACGTTGTTGAACGATTGCCGTTGAGTGTCCGAGAGTGGGATTGTCCTAGTTGTGGAAGTCACCACGATCGGGATGTGAATGCGGCTCGTAACATCTTGAGGCAGTGCGGTTTTGGGGTTTTCCCAAGTAGAGCAACTGCCGTGGCTGTAGGATATACAGTGTCAGTCTGTGGAGCGACCTTAAGACCTCAAGAGAGTAAATCTCGGAAGGCAGGTGCTAGGAAGCAGAAACCTAAGTCGTGAGTCTTAGGAATCCTCGTGCGTAGCCTGCGGCAACGCTGCGCGAACACGCCGGGGAGGATGTCAATGCACAATAGCCACAGCAATACCTCTGGAAACCGGGAGGAGAAGATTTAGCGTGCTCGATATTATTAGCTCAGGGTTGCTTTCGCTTTGGTTGGATACGGCTCGCGTGCATCAAACTTCAAGAGCAACGCTGGTTTGGCAAAGAAATACGCATTTTGTATTACCCACCCAACCCGATACCACCGCCTTACAAACGGTCGATGAATTTCTCAAACTGTGGACTTCGCGGGGATGGGATCGCGAACAACAGGGCGTCTGGTTGCAAACCGGCCCCAGTTTACTTGCTGATAACCAAGGCAAAACCCCCTTACCTGCTGCTTCCCTCACTAAAGTGGCAACCACCTTAGCGGCTCTGAAAACCTGGGAACCCGATTATCAATTTGAAACGGTGATTGGCGCAACCGGCCCCATTGTTAACGGGGAACTGCAAGGAGATTTAATCATTACCGGGGGGGACGATCCGTTTTTTGTGTGGGAAGAAGCGATCGCCCTGGGCAATGCCTTACACCAACTGGGCATTCTTCGGGTTACGGGTCACTTAATTTTAGTGGGCAACTTCAGTATGAACTACGAGATCGATCCGGCCCAGGTCGGTCAGTGGTTGAAGCAAAGCTTTAATTCTGCTGAGTGGGATGGGGCGATGGAGGCTCGCCATCAACGGATTTCTCCGGTTGTCCCGCGCCCGCTGGTGGCGATCGCAGGTGGCGTCAAAACCACCGTTACCCCAGTTCCCAACCAAACCCTACTCCTGCGCCATCAGTCGCTGCCTCTGGCCAAACTGCTGCATCACATGAACACTTACAGCAGTAACGCCCTCTCCGAAGCGATCGCCGATGCGGTTGGCGGCGCTGAAGTCGTGCGAACTACTGCCGCTCAAGCTGCTGGCGTTCCCCTAGACGAAATTCTGATTATCAATGGTTCGGGTTTAGGGGCTGAAAATCGGATTTCTCCGAGAGCCGCCGTGGCAATGCTGATGGCCATTCAACGAGAAATCAATAGCCACAACTTAACCCTAGCCGATGTCTTTCCCGTGATCGGTCGCGACAAAGGTACCGCCGAAGACCGCCAAGTCAGCGTCCCCACAGCCATCAAAACCGGAACCCTGTGGGATGTCAGCGCTTTAGCAGGCGTTTTACCCACGCGCGATCGCGGTTTAGTCTGGTTCGCCATTATTAATCGCGGCGGAGACATTGAGAACTTCCGCGAGCAACAAGATCGATTGCTCAACCAACTCATTCACCAATGGGGGGCTGCGCCGAACCCCACTCCTGCTGTCACACCGCAATTCTCATTTAACCCAGAATTGCTCAAACTCGGCGCGCCCGGACGCAATCAGCCAAATCGCGATCGCACTCCCCTCAACTCAGCGGAATCGTCACCTCAACCGCTGTAGTTAACCTTCAGCCAAGCCCAATCGCCTAACTGCTTGCTCTTTGCGCCTGCTGGGTATACATCGCCCTCAACACTAAAGCGGGATCGACCCATTGGTTAGAATACTTCAACCCCCAATGCAGGTGCGGCCCTGTGGTTCTGCCACTCATCCCCACGCGACCAATGCGCGTCCCCGCCTCAACCGCTTGACCTTGGGCAATTCGCAAACCGCCAGCGCTATCAATTAAATAGGGGACTCCGCCAATTTTGCGGACATTCCCCTTCATGTGGCAGTAGATGTGATCCCAACTTCCAGATTCAACCGCAATGCCCGTACCGCAGCGATTATCCTCCCAAACTTCAACCACTTTGCCACTCCACCAACTGCGAATATAACTGCCCTCTGGAGCAGCTAAATCTAAACCGTAGTGGAACTCGCGGCTATACGCGCCTGAAACGGAGCGTCGATAGCCAAATGGGGACGTATAATCGACAAAATTTTCCACTGGGAAAGAAGCACTGCGCCAGTCTGCGGCTCTCGCTATTTCGGTTGCAGATACTTGATGGGGATGCCATGCCAGAGAAAATAAAATGGCGAGGCTTAAACCTGCCAAAAAGAAAACGACTCGATTTTGTAAGAAAGTCGTAGACAATCGTGGCAGCCAGCACTTTTGTCTCATGATCGATACTCCACCTTTCGCCCAATCTGTTTGCGTGTAGTTGCCCTGACTGTACCCATCGGGTAAATGTTCGCGTCTTTAACGATGAGGAGTATATTACTGAATTGAACCCTCTTGTCAAGCAAAAAGTCCGCAAGTGTAGAGGGTTCGTGGCTTGCATCCGTTGATAAACTCTGCTAATCCAACCGCGCGCTCTTGAGAAAAACGTAAACTATCCTCAATGGATCGAAGGCTTACGATAGTATCCAACTAAATGTCGGCAGGGTTCTCCCGTTATACCCGGAGGGTAGCGGGTGGGGAATGCTGACCAAGATAAAACTGAGCGACAGCGAATCCTCATTCCGGTGTTGATTGTTGTTCAACATACGCCTTTAGTTGTTCAACCGTCACACCTCCGCAACTAGCAATAAAATAGGAGCCAGTCCAGAACACTGGTTTTCGGTAGACTGGGTTGAGGTAATCGCCGAACTCTTTGCGAATTAAGCGACTAGAAACCGTTTTAAGGTTAGCAATAAACTTGCTCAGTTCAATTTGAGGATGATAGCGAATCAGTAAGTGTACGTGGTCATTTTCTCCGTTAAACTCTAGCAGCGTTACCTCCCACTTTGAACAAGCTTCATCAAAAATGGTAGCCAGTCGCTCATGGATAACCTGATTGATGACTTTCTTGCGGTACTTGGTGACAAACACAATATGAGCGGTAAGCGAGTACACAGACCTAAAACCTTTGTCATAAGATATTGTCATGATTGGCGGTAAGCTGTAAAATGATGCTCATGATTCTAACTTACTGCTACCGAATTAAACCCAATGCCGAACAAGAAGCCACGATGCTCTACACATTAGAGCTGCTTCGTCGGCATTGGAATTTTGCACTCGGTCAGAGGTTAGATTGGTTACGGAGAACTCGTTGTCAGATTGACCGTTGCAGTATTATTTCTGAGCCAATAGGTGAGTTACCTACAACGGTTAACTATTACACCCAGCAGTCAGACCTAAAGCAGACTAAGGTGCTGTTCCCTGACTACAAAAACATCTGGTCAGAATCACAGCAGGTTAATCTGCAACGGTTGAACAAAGCTTGGGAGCGTTGGCTGTTTCCTGACAAGTCGGGTAAGCGAGGTGGTAGACCGAAGTTTAAAAAGGTTGGTGAACTGCGCTCATTTGTTTATCCGCGAGTTAACTGTCCTAAAGCTGGAGCGCATCTCAATAATGGTGTGTTGAAGTTGTCAAAAATAGGGGAGATGTCCGTCATCATGCATCGTCCTATCCCTGATGGTTTCACTCTGAAAACTTCCACCATCGTTCACAAGGCTGATGGATGGTACTGCTCTATCTCTATGCAAGATGACACAGTTCCCGAACCAATGCCATTGGACGAAGTGAAAAGTGCTGTTGGTATTGATGTTGGGCTTAAGGAATTCCTCACCACATCAGAAGGCGAGACAGTTCCAGTTCAACAGATTTACCGTAAAACCCAGGCTCACCTAGCTCGTCAACAACGCAAGTTCGCCAGAAAGGAGAAGGGGTCAAACCGCTCTAATCGGCAAAAAAACAAGATAGCTAGAATTCATCAACGAATTGGCAGAATCAGGGAAAACTTTCACTACAACACTGCTCATAATCTGGTCAAAAAGTATGACTTGATTGCAGTGGAAGACTTGAACATCAAAGGTCTTGCTCGTACAAGATTGAGCAAGTCAATTTTGGATGCAGCCTGGGGAAGGTTCATTACCATCTTGGACGCAGTGGCAGTCAAATGCGGTGTCCGAGTGGTAAAAGTAAGTCCTCACGGTACATCTCAAAATTGCTCAAGATGTGGAGTAAAAGTACCGAAAACTCTATCTATTCGCCTGCATGAATGTCACAAATGCGGACTGGAAATGGATAGAGACGAGAATGCTGCTCGGAATATTTTAGACCGAGCGTTAAACGAGGTGGGACTCATCTTATCTGCGCGTGAAGGCTTAGGGAATAGCCCGTGAAGCGCGAAGCTCTATCAGGCTGGGATAGCGTACAGCTATTTCTATTTTGATTGAGAAGCTCCCATTAAGCTTGCGCTATAACGGGAGGGAACGTCACGAGAGTGTAGTTAGGATTACAACTAAAAGGATTATGGAGCCAGACTCTTTACCCACAGAGGTGATTTTGACGCATCCGCGTCAGACATTGGGCAATATTCAACTCGACTGGATTCCCCAACCGGGAAACTATCTCGATCTCAAGGGGAAAACCTACGCCGTCTTAGAACGCCGCCACCGCTATCAACTCAAGTCTGGGCGCTATCGCTTGCATAAAGTTGCTCTTTATGTTCAATCTGCTCCTCGCCCTGCGGAACAAAGTTTAGTGAATGGTCGCTGGGTGATTGGAGATGTCAGTTGTCGTTATAATGCGCGATCGGAGATTGTCCGGTGTGCGGTGAATCCTGAAGGGCCCTGCGATCGCTGCCGTTTGTACGAGCCGGTTTGAATGCAAAGTCAGTTCTGGGATGAGGCGAGCAGTTCACCAAGGTTCGCTCGAATGCCATTTACCAAGTCCCAACCGGATTGAGGTTTTTTCCCCGCAAGCTGAACTTGTTGGAGCAGTAACAGCCCCTCGCCTGTTTGAATCACTGGGCCCCAACCTTTAATTAAACTGACAATTTCTCCGGGTTGTCCAGTTGCGGTTAAAAGCAATTCCTCCCGATCGAGCAGAGTGTTGAGTTCTGGAGGAAGTTGCGATCGCGCCATCGGATCGAGAGGGGCTGTAGCCATAATTTTAAGCGATTGTCCTCGCAAAGCTGTCACCGCATTGGGGAAAAAGGCCCGAATTTGATTGTGAAGCGCGATCGCCGTTTTTGACCAATCGAGTTGATAATCGGCTTTTTGAATCAGCGGTGCATAGGTGGCTTCATCAGAATTTTGGGGAATGGGTTGAATTTCTTGTCGTTCTAAACCCCATAGAGTTTGCACTAACAAGTCTGCCCCTAAGTTTGCCAAGCGTTGGGCAATGTCATGAGCAGTATCAAACAGATGAATAGGCGTGTAATCTTTTAAGAGCATAGCTCCAGTATCCATCCCCGCATCCATCAGCATCGTAGTAATCCCGGTTTGAGTATCGCCGTGATAGAGACTCCACTGAATCGGAGCGGCCCCTCGGTATTTCGGTAAAATGGAGCCATGTACATTGATACAGCCCAAGCGAGGCATCTCTAAAATCGCTGGCGACAGAATTTGACCGTAAGCCACCACCACAAAAGCATCGGCGTTCAGTTGAGCCAGTTCGCTTAAGGTTTGCGGATCTTTTTTGATCCGATCGGGCTGCCAAATCGGTAACTGATGGGTCAGTGCTAGTGTTTTCACGGGGGAAGGAATCAGAGCGTTACCGCGCCCTCGCCGCTTATCCGGTTGCGTCACCACCCCTAGGACTTGAAAATCTGAACGACTCAGTAATTTTTCCAGGGTAGGAACTGCGAAGTCGGGCGTACCAAAAAAAACGAGCTTCATGTGGGTCTACTTGACAATATTAAGTGCGATCGCACCTAGACGGAAACGGAATTTCCAGGCACTTCAGAGTCTCCTCAAACCCTCAACCGGGCAAAATTAGAGGCTTCTCCCTTCTACGCTACCTTACCGCATCCCGACGAGGAATCGATCTGCGTCGCTGTCTGTTATTGAGTATCAACGGCAACAATTAGGGAAAATACAGAACTCGATCGGACAACTTCATTCAATTTTCACAATATACGTACGTAGATTTAGTAACTTTTTACTTTTTTCTGCCCTAGAAGAATTTACTGTAGTTAAAGAGATTCAATTTTGCCACTCACACCCCACCCATATCAGACTCCGCCTAAATATACTTCACTAACCGACTCCCTGACTTAGCTCCGAGTTGATGGTAGTTATGAATCTTTCATATAAATCGAGGAAAGCCACTATGAGAACACCCGTTATCGCCATTGGATTGGACGCTGCTGACCCAACCTTGATTGAACAGTGGATGGCTCAAGGACACCTGAAAACCCTCAGCCGCTTGCGCGAACAAGGTGCTTATACTCGAATTAACAATATTGAACACTACAGAGCCGAAACCCCCTGGACTACCTTTTTAACGGGCTGTCTGCCGGATAAAACCGGATACTGGTCGCCCGTGAAATTCCATGAAGGTACCTACATTGCTCAAGAGGTCGGCGCTTACGACTTTAAAGAATATCAACCCTTTTATGCCTTGGGTGAAGACTATCGCGTCGCGGTCTTCGATATGCCGCAATCAACCCTAGCCCAAAACGCCAACGGCGTCCAAGTTCTAGCTTGGGGGGCGCACTCCGCCTTAACCCCCAGTCACTCCCAACCCGCCTCGATTTATGAGGAACTGATTCAAAAACACGGCGAACACCCGGCCTTTGGCTTCGATCATGCCAGTACCCGCGATGTAGAAGGCATGAAGGCGCTCAAAGAAAAACTCGAAATTGGGATTGCTCGTCGTTCCGCCATCTGCCAAGACTTGCTACAGCGCGAAGACTGGGATTTCTTCCTGACCATTTTCGGCGAAACCCATTCCGCCGGCCATATCTTCTGGCACCTCAGCCAACCGGATCATCCCCTGTATGCTGAGATTGCCCCGAAAGTGGGTAACGATCTGATGTTGGAAACCTTCGTCGCCATTGACCGCGCCATTGGCGAGATGGTTGCTAAAGCCCCAGAAAATGCTCAAATCGTGGTATTCGCAGCCCACGGGATGGGAAGCAATGTGATGGATTTGCCCAGTATGCTCTTTTTACCAGAGCTAATGTATCGCTGGAACTTCCCCGGTCAGTATGGGCTGGCTCGCGGTAATACCCAGGCGAAACCCGGTAAGCCGTTTGTTAACAATACCTTGGATTGGTTGGGTGAAGTTTGGCGGCTGAAATACGAAGCCAATCCCATTCGTCAGTTTTTGAGAAAGAAAGCGCCGGTTAAGCTGTTTAAGCTGATTGACAAGTTTTTTGGCACGACTCCCGAACGCGACTTAGTTTCCCCGTTCCAACTGGTGGAAGAACAAGAGCCGATGTTTTTCCAACCGGCGATGTGGTACCGGGATTTCTGGACGCAGATGAAGGCGTTTGCTCTCCCTAGCTATTCGGAAGGTTACATTCGGATTAATTTGCAAGGGCGCGAACCCCAAGGCATTGTTGCTCCTGCGGAGTATGATGCGGTGTGCGAAGAGATTTGTGCAATGGTTCGCCAACTCAAAGATGCCCGCACGGGTCAGCTAATGGCAAAAGAGGTAATTCGCACTCGCAAGTCTGCTTTAGACCGCGATCCGAAGTTACCGGATGCTGATATTGTAATTATCTGGCAAGAAGAGTACGCAACGGATACGGTAGATTCTCCTGAGTTTGGTCGCATTGGCCCGGTTCCTCACCTGCGGACGGGTAGCCATCGGGCGAAGGGCTTTTTCCTGGCGAAGGGTGGCAATATTGCACCTAACTCGACCTTACCCGTTGGTCATGCGCTGGATTTGGCTCCGACTCTGTTGACGATGATGGGTGCGCCGATTCCTGAGTATTTTGAAGGGAAGTCTATGGTTGAGCCTGTGGCTGCACCGACTTCTGAGTTGGTGAGTGCGTAATGTTGATTTAGCCCCTTGCAAAACGAGGGGCTAAGTGTTCCCTTTGTGTGAGATGCTGCAAGGAATATCTGAGAAATTGCGATCGCCTCTATACGATTATGAGTAAGTCCAATCGTTCGTCTGAAGCAGCAGAATCGGTTAAGGGAGAAGGTTTTCTGATTGCGCTAGTGGGTTGGATGCCGCTATCCATCGGTCGCCTTCTCCGTCAAGTCGTTTATCGCTTCATTTTTGGTCGCTTGGGTCGCTCGGTTCGGATTAATCCTGGGGTCGAATTCATTTGCGCCCAAGGGATTGAGTTGGGTCATGGGGTTAAACTCGATCGCGGCGCGAGTTTAAGAAATCATGGCCCTAGGGGTCGGATTCGCCTGGGAAATGAGGTGTCTTTGGATATGGGGGTAATGGTGAAAACTCACATTCAAGGTAATATTTGCATTGGCGATCGCACTTATATTGGCCCCTACACTTGTCTATCGGGTCAGACCCTCTCTATCGGAGAAGATTGTTTAATTGCTTCCCACTGCGGCATCTATGCCAATAATCATGCATTTGCTGAACCCGATACCCCAATTATGCTGCAAGGCGCAACCTACAAGGGAATTACGATTGAAGATGACTGTTGGTTAGGGTGCGGAGTGAAAGTGTTAGATGGAGTTACGATTGGCCGAGGTAGCGTCATTGGCGCGGGTTCAGTCGTCACTAAGAATATCCCCCCCTACGCGATCGCGGTTGGCGTACCTGCTAAAGTGGTTTCCTGGCGAAAAAAACCTTCTGAGTTACCGTCCTTACAAGCCCCAATTTAAACAGAATTCGGTTATTCAGTTCAAATTTTGTACGTTCCCTTTTCTCTCTCACCATTAAAAGTTGTTAAACTCTAGGGGAAGCAAGTGCAACTCCTCCTTTTTTGTGATGACAACTTCTCATAAACCTCGAATTTGTATTGCATTTCCCGGTCTTCATTACGTTCATTATTCTCCTTACATTCTAGGTACGTTGCCCCTTCTGCCGTATCTGAGCCAAGATTTTGAAGTAAGTCTAGCTTTTCGGAAGAATTTAGAAGAACCTCTAGCAGGATATTCGTTCTTAACGTTTTTAGACTCCCAAAATTTATCAGAACGCGAGCAAAACAACAAAAATATCTACTTTAGCCCGCCGGATTATCTGAGATTATTTAAGTATCAGCGACTACTGAAAAAGTTTACCTCTGAACATGCGAAAGAGTTCGATCTAGTCATTGAGAAGGAATGGCCCTTTCTGGGGATACTAGCCCAAGCTTTTTCGGAGTATGATATTCCGACGATTGTTGTTGCAGAGGCGGTTTTCAACTTCCCGGAAAAAACGACCCCCTTCTGGAAGCTAAATAACCCAACTCAGTTATTGAATCAAACTCTAGCAATCGGTTATCACAAAGCGCGTCCCATCCTCCGCAAGCGTTGGACAAAGAATGCAACCCGAATTGTCGGCGAAACCGAACAACTCAAAAACTATCTTCAATCCCAAGGCGATTTACCCCCCAATCAACCCGTTGATGTCATTCCTAACGGCATCGATCCGCAAGTTTTTTATCCGCAAGATCGAACAGTTTGTCGAGAGCAACTGGGAATTCCTCAAGATGCTTTTGTATTGACGTATGTCGGGTCGCTCAATCGGTTTATTCAAGAACCTGCTTATCTGATTGAAGCCTTGGGTCGAGAACGCAACCCTCGAACCGTTCTCTATATGGTTGGAGATGGCGTCAGTCGCCAAGAACTAGAGGAAATTGCAAAGACTTGGAATTCGCCTGTGGTCTTTACAGGGCGGGTTTCCCAAGCAGAAGCAGCCCGCTATATTAATGCGGCCAATTTGTGCGTTGCTCCTTATAATAAGGGACTCTTTCCCGATAACCAGTTTACCAGTGCCAGTTTGAAGGTTTGCGAATACTTAGCGTGCGGGCGGCTTGCGATTACTATTCCTTGCGATCGCATGAATCACTTACTCGATGGGGGACAATATGGATTTTTTGTAGAGAACAGTTCAGAAAGTTACCATCGCTTTATTCAAGATTTACCCAGTTTTGAGGAACTTGGCGATCGCGAATCTCGTCTGCTTTCTGATTTGCAAAATTCTCTACTCAAAGAAAAACAGATTGTCCTCACCTGGGAAGATATTGCACAACTGTATAAGCAGTCCTTTGAAAAAGCCCTAGCTTAGGAGATGAAATTTGTCAAAAATGAACCCATCCCCTCAAATTTCTATCTCATGATATAGATGAAGGGGGGTGACTTTCGGCATAGACTATTAAAGATGAAGAATCTCCCTCACGCATTGAGAGTGAAAACTTCCTGACCATTGATGAATTAAACTTCAAGAGATCGGATGCGTCAATGTTTCGCGCCAAATTAATTGTTTCGGCATTGGTTACAGCGATCGCCACAGTCGGGATCGCGCTGCCTAGTTGGGCCCTACCGTTATCTCCAGGCGATCGCCTGCGGATTAATATCCCCGCCGATGAAGGGCTTCCGGAGACCGATCGCTTCAGTGGCGTTTATGAAGTCAACCTCGATGGCACCCTGCAACTCCCGTTTATCGATCCCGTTCCCGTCGTAGGGTTAGAACTCCCTCAAGTTCAGCAACAACTGACGCGCCTCCTCATTAACGAAGGCTTTTTTCAACCGAACTTTTTACGCGTCAGCGTCAGCATCATCGAATGGGCACCCGTACAAGTTACCGTATCCGGAGCCGTCTTTGAACCCGGCCGCTATCTCATCAACCCGCGTCAAGCGGGTGGAGACGACCCCCCGATTGTGCCTCTGACTGGCAGCTATCCCCCCAACCGCTACCTCACCGTCGCCATCCAAGCGGCAGGAGGCATTCGCCCCGAAGCCGACATCATCAACGTCCGCTTAATTCGGGGAGGGGTAGAGCAAGTGATTGATGTCTCTGGTGTCTTTACAGGCGAACTGCTCGATGACGTTCCCCTGATTGCAGGCGATCGCATCATTATCCCAGAGCGAGAAATTATTCAAAGCGAACTGGTGCGTCCTTCCCAAATCACCCCCCAGGCGATTCCAGTCTTCCTGTCTAACCTATCGCTTCCTAACTTTGGGGGAAACGTCCAGGTGCAACAAGTCGCCTACGGTTCCCGCTTCTCCCACGCCGTCATTGCTGGAAAATGCGTCGGCGGTACCACCGCAATTAACGCCAGACGGCGAGCCACCCTGATTCAAACAGACCGAACCACAGGACAGACTCGCGTACTCGATCGCTCTGTCGAAGAACTGGTGAGAGAGTCTACCGATAACCAGGACAACCCTTTCTTAATGCCGGACGATGGCTTGGTTTGTTATGATTCAACCGTAACGAACGTGACCAGTATTTTTGGTGCAATCGGCACGATTCTGAATCCAATTTCGGGTATTGAATTATTGCTACGCCGAATATTTGGTCAATAGTGCCCTCTAAGTAAAGAGGATTTCCGCCGTCACACCCAAGTTTTGAGAGTCGATCTTATGAAGCGAGTAAGCTGGCTACCTTATATATTTCTGGGATTAGTCACCAATGCTGCCGTTGGAGGGGCTGCTTACTACTACTTAGAAACCACACCTCCAACCTATACCAGCACCTGGGCCGTTACCTTACCCTCTCTGGGTTCATCCACCAACATTAACCTGCCGGGGATTGGGGGGGCTTATTCCCAAGTGCGATCGCCCTACGACGGTCAAGCAGGCGACCCCAGAGAAAACTATAGATTTATTGCCTCCAGCGATCCCGTCCGGAACACCGCCGCCGAATCTATTAACCTTTTACCAGGCGAATTCGGCAGACCCCGGATCGAAGTCGTGGGAAATACCACCCTCATGACTTTCGAGATGAACGGAGACACGCCGCAAGAGGCCTACAATAAAGCGATCGCCCATTACCGCGCCTTTGAATCCCGACTCGATCAGCTCAGAATTCAAGAAGCTACCGAACGAGATGCCAGCGTCGCCGCCGCCCTCAGCAACGCCCAACAAAAACTCGAAGAATCTCAACGACGCCTCTCGGAATACAAGGCCCAAACCGGACTCGCCTCCGACGAACAAGTTACTCAACTCTCAGTTAACATCGAAGGACTGCGCCGCCAGCGAGCCGAACTCATTGCCCAGCAACAACAAACCACTGCTCGCCTGCGAGAACTCTCTACCGAACTCCAACTCAGCGCCTCTCAAGCCAACGACGCCTTCGTCCTCAAAGCCGATCAACTCTTCGATCAATATCGGCAAAACTACAGCGAAGCCACCTCCACCCTCAACGTCCTCACCGCCCGGTACGGCCCCAACCACCCCACCGTCGTTCGAGAGCGTCGCCGCCAAGAAGCAGCTCAAGCCGCTATGTTCGAGCGCAGCCAAGAGCTTCTAGGGCGTCCCGCCGACCAAGTAACCCTCGCTCAACTCAACCTGGGTAGCAGCACAATGGGAGCCTCCGCCAGAGAAACCCTTTTTCAATCCCTCGTGCAAGTTCAAGTCGATCAACAAGGTCTGCAAGCCGGGGCCCAGGAACTAACCGAACAAATTCTGCAACTCGAACAGCGACTCGGTACCTTAGCGCAATACAGCACCACCCTAGACGCCCTCAGACGCGATCTGCAAATCTCTGAAGCCGTCTTCTCCTCCACCCTAGCGAGTCTAGATGCAGGTCGCAGCAATATTTTCGGCTCCTACCCCCGGATTCAACTGCTCACAGACCCTAGCCTTCCCGATGGGCAAAGTTCTCCCAATAAAAAACTGGTCTTCCTCGGTGCGGCCCTCTGTATGCTCTTCATCAACACGGGCTTATTTGCCCTGTGGTTGCGTCAGCGAGCCGTTAGCCGCCGTCGCCAATTAAAACAACAAACCGAAAAAGTTGAATTCATCCATCCCGAATCTGCCCAACTCAACACTCAATCTCGCTCTGAAATCCTCGACTTGCAGAAAAACATCTAAGTGGGCTGGCTAAAACCCCAATGAAACCTCAGAACTTAGAAGAAAAAGTCGTCTGGTACTACATTATTGGCACCTATGTCCTTTACTTTATAGGGGCCCAGCATATTTTAGCCTCAATGGTAGCTTGGGGCTTAGGATTTTATGCAATCTACAAAATTTGGAACCAAACTGAAGAAACACCAGAATCAGAACGCATTCAAATTCCGCTAGGCGTCTGGGTTTGGATTATTGCCATTTTAGTTATTGAAATCACCATCATTGGCAGTCACCTAGACTTCCATATGGGATTGGGGCGAATTATCAAAACCACCATTAACTTATATGGTCGAACCTGGGTCTTATTTGCCCTGTTTCCCCTGATTGGCTGTCTCAAAATCCGCCCTCAACTTGTTTATCGAGCCATCTCCATCCTCTGCGTGCAAAGCATCTTTTTTATTCTGGTGGCTTTTGTTGCTGAAGCCGCCGGGATTCCTGGAGACCTCTACACCTCACCCTTAGCCAGAGTTGGAGGGGCCGATATTTTTTACAAAGTCTTCCTCTATCCTTGGAGTACCGATCGGCTGTATTTATTTGCACCTTGGGCCCCTGCATTAGGGTTAATTGGCAGTTTATACTTTTTTCTGGCTTGGGCAGACCCTAGTAAAAAATGGCGCTTCCTGGGGGCAGTAGGTGCAGCAGCAATGGCCTGGGTTTCGGCGTCGCGACTCTCCAATATCTGTTTAGTTGTTGTTCCCATTGCCAGTTGGTTTTTATCCAGAGTTTCTCAGCCTCTGGTACTCGGTGGTGCTGGTGCTGCAAGTTTCGTTGCAGGTTTATTTGGGCCGCGCCTGATTATTTTCTTAGAAGACTTTAGAAGAGACTTTGACGGTCAGCGAGCGGCCTCTTCCCAGGTTAGAGCAGATTTAGCCAATATTACACTCTATCGGTGGCGAACAGAAGCCCCAATTTGGGGGAGAGGCATTATCGATCCCAGAGGCCCTCGCGTCGTCGAACAGATGCCGATTGGTTCCCACCATCATTGGTTCGGTCTGCTATTTTTACATGGAATTGTCGGTTTTATTGCCTTTGCTTGTGCCATGATGTGGACTTTTATTGAAGTTTTTATCCGCGCCCAAAGCAGCCATACCGCTCGCGTTTCTTTAAGCTTACTCTTAGTTTATTTTGCGTACTCCTTTGGAGAAAATTTAGAGGCGCTGGCTTATATTACCTGGCCGGCTTTGGTCATCATTGGTATTACCTTAAATGAAGAGTTGCCCCCCTTAGAAACAGACAAAACGCCGAAGGAGTTAACTCGCGTCGAGTTAAGTTAAATAGCGATGTATCAATCCTAACTAGAGGTTAACGCATTATGCCCCTTGTTTCTGTCATTATTCCAGCTTATAACGCCCAGAAAACGATTTTAGAAACCATTGATTCAATTCAAAAGCAAACCTTACAAGACCTGGAAATTATTGTTATCAATGATGGTTCCAAAGACAATACACTGGAAATTTTAAGTAAAATTGACGACCCGCGCTTAAAGGTTTTTTCTTATGAAAATGGGGGATTGCCCGTTGCTAGAAATCGAGGAATTGAGCGCGCAACTGGGGAATATCTAAGCTTTATTGATGCTGATGATTTATGGACGCCCGATAAACTAGAAACGCAAGTGGAAGCCTTACAAGCCAATCCTGAAGCCGGAGTAGCCTATAGCTGGACGGCATTTATTGATGAAAATAGCGATTTTTTATACGCCTGGGAACCCCTTTACTTTCAGGGGAATGTTTATCCCGATTTACTCTTATGTAACTTTATTTCTAGCGGCTCAAATATCTTAGTTCGTCGCCAATATATTGAAGCGGCAGGAAAATTCGATCCGACGTTGAAATCGGCTGAGGATTGGGATTATTATATTCGGCTTGCAGCGGTATGTCCGTTTGCGTTAGTGCCTCAGTATCAAATTCTCTATCGCCGTTCCTCCCAATCCATGACTTCTAAAGTGGATGTGATGGAAACTTATATTCTTAAGGTTACAGAAACAGCATTTGCGGCTGCACCCGCAGAACTACAACCCCTCAAGAATCGCAGTTTAGCGCATACCTATCGTTTTTTATCGCAACTTTGTATTGCCCATGTTTCTAATGAAGAAGGCGTAAAGCAAGCTAGTCAAAAGTTACAAAAAGCCTTACAGTTGTATCCACAATTCCTATTAGAACGCAAAACTCAACGACTGCTGTTCAAAGTTTTGCTACTGCGCTTGCTGCCTTATCAATTGGCAGTCCAGTTTTCTCAGTTTCTCAAGAAACTCTTTCCCGATTCTTCGACTCAGGCGATACCCGCAGCTAGCCAAGACTAGATTCTGCCAATCTCTGTATTAAAGCGTCTGACTTGAGCAATTTCCTCAGTGAGCGAGCAGGAAAATCCTGTCTAAAATTTTGAAATGCAAAATACATGAACTTCGTACAAGCACTGATTGGTAAAGTTAAGAACAAATTCCAAAGCAAGTTTGTTCAAAATGTTGGCTGGTTGGGTGGATCTGAATTCATTAATCGCGTCATTCGCCTGGGTGCAACGGTTATCTTAGCGAGGTTTTTAACGGAATATGATTATGGACTAGCCGCGATTGTATTAACGGTTCGCGAGTTTACTCAGGTGTTTACTCGCGTGGGGATTGGACTCAAAATTATTCAGGCCGATCCAGAAAACCTAGAGGAACTTTGTAACTCAGCCTATTGGCTCAATTGGTTGATTTTTGTGGGAGTATTTGTAGTCCAATGCTTGGCAGCATTCCCCGTAGCATGGATTTACAGAGATAACAGCTTGATTTTGCCCATTTGTGCCTCTGGACTGATTTATTTAATTTTGCCGCTTTCTTCGGTTCAGTTTGCCCTGATTCATCGAGAGAACCGTTTAGAAGTCACTGCTCTTAACAATACCATTCAACACTCAATCAGTAATATTCTATCGGGAGTTCTGGCATTTTTCGGGTTTGGGATGTGGGCAATTGTGCTACCTGGAGTTTTGGTTGCGCCCATTTGGGTTTATATTTACTGCTCCAATCATAGCTGGCAACCCACTTCCGGATTTACGACTAAACACTGGGATGAGTTGTTTAACTTTGGGCGCAATATCTTGGGGGTGGAAATGCTGAAAACCCTGAGAAATAACCTCGATTACTTAATTGTGGGGCGCTTCATCAGCATTGAGCAGTTGGGGTTGTATTACTTTGCGTTTAATGCGGGGTTGGGGATTAGTTTGAGTATTATTATGGCTCTCAATTCCGCGTTGCTGCCCCACTTGTGTGCAGTACGGGCTGAATGGGAGCGGTTTAGACATCGCTACTTTAAGAGCCTTAAAGGAATTGCAGTGGCGATTATCCCTTTGGTGCTGCTTCAGTCTAGTTTAGCGCCCTTCTACGTGCCGATTGTGTTTGGTGAGAAGTGGGTTCCCGCGATTCCCATTTTAATCTTTGTGTGTTTGTCTGCGATTCCTAGACCGTTTGCAGATGCGGCTTCTCAGCTTTTAATTGCAGTGGATAAGCCGCATATTGATTTACGGTGGAATGTCATTTTTACCCTTACTTTTACCGCAGCGCTGTTAGTGGGGGTGAGTTGGCAGGCGTTAGGCGTTGCGATCGCAGTTTTCCTCGTTCACACCATTTGCTTGCCGCTGTATACCTTCTGGGCTAGCTATCACGTTTTTCATAAGCGTGCGGTTGTCACGGCTCAAGATTAATCTTTTCTCTATTGACACTACTACCATGACTAACCCAACTGTTTCCGCGATTATCCCGGTTTATGGCGTTGAGAAATATATCGCCGCCGCCGTTCAATCGGTTCTCAATCAAACCTACTCGGATTTTGAGCTAATTATTGTCGATGATGGCTCTCGCGATCGCAGCTTGGAAATTTGCCAGCAGTTTAACGATCCGCGCATCAAAATTGTCAGCCAAGCGAACCGGGGACTTGCGGGAGCCAGAAACACAGGGATTCGCCACGCTCAGGGAGAGTATCTCGCCTTCTTAGATGGGGACGACTTGTGGCTAGCCGATAAATTAGAAAAACAAATCGCTCATCTCGAACAGTCTCCGGAGGTGGGTGTCAGTTTTTGTCGTTCGGCTTTTATTGACGAATATGGCGAGTCTCTTGGTACCTACTTAATGCCCAAACTCCGTGATATTACGGTTGTCGATCTCTTGCGGGGCAGTCCGCTGGGTAATGGTTCAACGCCTGTCATTCGTCGCGCAACCCTTGAGGATATTAAGTTTCAGGATAACCTGCACGGCAGCGTTGAAGACTTTTATTTTGACGATCGCTTCCGCCGTTCGGAGGATACGGAGTGCTGGTTGCGGATTGTTCTGCAAACCCAATGGAAAATTGAAGGCCTTCCGGAAGCCCTGACGCTGTACCGAGTGAATTCTGGCGGACTTTCCGCAAATTTACTGAAGCAGCTAGAGTCATGGGAACAGGTTCTAGATAAAACCCGATCCTATGCGCCAGAAGTTATCGAGCGTTGGGAAAAGTTAGCAAAATCTTATCAGTATAGATACTTAGCTCGAAGTGCGGTACGCTTGAAAGATGGTTCCCAAGCGGTAGCGCTCATGCATCGCGCTTTAGCAGCTTACTGGCCCATTCTACCGGAAGAACCGCGACGCACCATCCTAACCCTAATCGCCGCCTACCTGCTCTGGCTCTTACCTAAGCCGCTTTACTCTCAAGTTGAGTCCCTAGGAGCCAAATTAACTGGAAAAACCCAACAGCAACGCATCCTAAAGGATCGAACCCAACAAGCATTTTAAAAAAATCGGACTTTGGGAGTAGGAAAAGCTGGAAGTCTTCCAGTTAAGCTAATGGGCATTAAATGTGTGTCAAGTGAAGGGCCAGAAATTTTCCCTAGAGGATTCCCACCCAACGGCTTGAGAATTGACATTCAGCTCCTTATAAAGTCTCCCATTTACCGATGAAAAAAGTCTCTGTTATTATTCCCGTTTATGGGGTTGAGAAATACATTCTGCAAACCGTGCAGTCGGTTTTGAATCAAACTTATCAAGAGTTTGAAATTCTGATTGTTGATGATGAGTCGCCCGATCGCAGTGTTGAGATCTGTCAGCAGTTGAACGATCCGCGCATCAAAATTATCCATCAGAAAAATCAGGGAATTTCAGCCGCTCGCAATGCCGGAATTCGTCAAGCAACCGGAGACTATATTGCGCTTTTGGATGGGGATGATATTTGGGTTCCTGAAAAATTAGCCAAGCACGTTAAGCATTTAGATTCTTCTCCCAATGTTGGAGTGAGTTACAGTTATTCGGTGTTTATTGACGAGCAGGGTAAGTCTTTAGGCATTTATCAGATTTCTAAGACCGAAGATATTACGCCCGGTTTGATTTTCTGCCGCAACCCGGTTGGGAATGGCTCAACGCCTGTCATCCGCAAAGAGGTATTTGAGGAAATCAAATATCAAGAAAATTGGGAAGAAGGTGGGGTGGCTTGCTATTTCGATCCGAGCTTGCGCCACATTGAAGATGTGGAATGTTGGCTGCGAATGTCGATTAAAACTGAGTGGGCTTTTGAAGGCATTCCAGAGGCGCTTACCCAATATCGCATTCATGGAATGGGTGGCTCGACTAAGTTAGATAGCCAGTTGGAGTCAATGCTGCGTGTGATTGAAAAAACCCGCGCTTACGCACCAGAGGTGACAGAGCAATACGCGAAACCGGCTTTGGCGTATCAGTTGCGCTTTTTGGCACGCCGAGCAGTGCGCCTCCGGGATGGGGGACAAGCGGTTAAGTATTTTCATCAGGCGATCGCAACCTCTTGGCGCATTCTGATTGATGAACCCCGGCGAACGATTCTCACGGCGGGTGCAGCCTATTTACTGTGGTTGCTGCCCCAAGGACTCTATCGCACAATGGAAGAATGGGCGCTCAAGCGTACGGGTAAAAATCAGGAACGCCGCATCATTCAAAACCCGATTGCTCAGTTAGAAATGTCGCAGTCGCAATAGAGAACGCCATCGATAAAGTGCTGAGTGAGTCTCATCCGTTGAGCCATTCAGTCTGTCCCGATCTTAGTGAGTACAGCTATAGCAGATTTCCCCCTGGCTGGAAATCTGCTGTTTGTTGTTGAGCATCCTTAGAAATCAGCCGATCGTATCTAAACGAATCCCGCAGCAAGTTCTAAAATTTGTCAACATAGGGGGCCTTGAACAAACCCTCAGACCGATCGCAAAGGATGCAAAATAGTGATGAATGACCTGATGGTAGAGGTTCAGGGACTCAAAAAACGATTTGGGAACACCGAAGCCCTACGCGGTATTAATCTATCAGTGGCAGCAGGTTCGGTTCTGGGCGTTTTAGGACCGAACGGCGCGGGAAAAACGACCACCATTAATTGTCTGACCACTTTAATTAAACCCGATGCTGGGAAAGCTGCGATCGCAGGTTACGATATCATCCGCGATCCAGCCTCCGTGCGGGCTTTAATTAGCGTTACCGGACAATTTGCCGCTGTTGACGAAGAACTAACCGCCCGCGAAAATTTAATCTTGTTTGGGCGGCTGCTGCGCCTCTCTCACCACGACGCCGCCAAACGCGCCACGGAATTACTCGAACAGTTTGACTTAATGGCAGCGGGAAACCGCCGCGTTAAAGAGTTTTCGGGTGGGATGCGACGGCGTTTAGATTTAGCGGCGAGTATTGTCGCCGAACCTTTGGTTCTGTTTCTCGACGAACCCACCACCGGACTCGATCCGCGCAGTCGCCAGCAGCTTTGGGATGTGGTGCGCGAGTTGAAACAGCGCGGAATTACCATCTTTTTAACCACGCAATATTTAGAAGAAGCAGACGAACTGGCCGATCGCATTGTGGTGATCGATCGCGGGGAAGCGATCGCAGAAGGAACAGCCGATGAGTTAAAAGATCGCGTCGGGGGGACGTATTGCGAAATTCGCCTCGCCGATCCCAGAGACGAAGCAAAAGTCAGACAAGAATTAGGCGAGTTGCATCAATGTCCGGCGGATGGAACGCTTGCACTCCCCGCACCGGATCGGGTGGCGACTCTAATTGATGTGGTGCGCCGCATGGATGCGATCGGAGTGACGCTGGCCGATATTTCCCTACGGCGGCCGAGTTTAGATGATGTGTTTTTTGAATTGACGGGTCATACCACTGAGGATGCAAATACAAAATCATGAGCATGGATGCGATCAACCCTAGAGGAGATATCAGCGCTAGGGCAAAGCAGATGGTTGCGACTCGCCGCGAGTCAGGGTTGGAAAGCGCCATTCGGGATAGTTTAACGATTGGGTGGCGAAATTTAATTCGCCTCACCCGCACTCCCTCAGCAATTGTTTCAGTTTTACTGTTCCCGATTATTTTCTTAAGCTGCTTTCTCTTTGCCTTTGGGCGTTTTATGTCAGCCCAAGGGATTGATTACATTCAATACCTCGTCCCGATTATTACTTTACAGGCAATCTTTTTTACGGCGATGGGAGCAGCAGTGACGCTCACGAAAGATGTACAAAGCGGGATGTTACAACGCTGTCGATCGATGCCGATTTCGCGGGTGGCCATTCTAGGCGGGTTGATGATTGCTTACTTAATACGGGCAGCGATCGCCACCGCTATTTTATTATTGTTTGCCCATATTTACGGCTTTCGCTTTGAAACCGGGATTTTATCGGTAATTGCCTATTTTGCGATCGCGCTTTTATTTGCGGCTACTGCGATCGCGGGATACTCTGCTTTAGCCCTGAAAGTCCGCCAACTCGATTTAGTCCAATCGCTGTTAATCGTTCCCTACGCGCCTTTTCTGCTATTAAGTAACGGCTTTACCCCGGCGGAAAACTTCCCCTCCTGGCTGCAACCCTTTGTGCAACATCAACCCGTCAGCTATACCGCCGCCGCCCTCAGAGCCTTTTCCTCTAGGGGAGAGGATCTGCTGGTTCCGGCTGGGGGAAGCTTGCTGTGGCTAACCGGATTGCTGGTTTTATTATCCTTGATTGCCGTTCGACTGTATCGGGGACTGTCTTAAATGCCGAATTCTCCTACTCAAATTCACCAAATTGTCGCCACCCGACGCGAAGGGGGCTTAGGGCGATCGCTGCACGATGTTATCGTCTTAACGCAGCGCAATCTCCTGTTAGATCGACGCAACCCCGCCGTTATTTTAGGCGCAACTGCCTTCCCGATCTTTTTAATGGTTATCTTTACCGCCGGATTTTCTAGAGTCGTCGTTCCGGGGGGTAACTATGCAGACTATGCTCAATTTCTGGTACCCCTCAGCGTCCTTCAGGGCCTATTGTTCAGCACCGTTAGTTTAGGCGTTGCCCTGTATAATGACCTGGATACAGGGATGGATACGCGCTTGCGAACCCTTCCGATTGCTCGTTCTACCGTCATCGCTAGTCGCATTTTGGGTGGATTTGGGCGATTATTCATTCAGGCGATCGCGATCGTACTGGTTGGTCATTTCCTGGGTTTTCGCTTTCAAGCCGGAATTCTCGCCACCCTCGGTTTTCTGCTACTCGCCCCCCTGTTCGCCATTTCCTTTGCTTGGATTGCTATGTTAATTGCGGTAAGAGTGACAGCCCCCGAATCCGTCCAAATTTCCATGAACCCCTGGCTGCTTCCCCTCACCTTCCTCAGCATTGGCTACGTTCCCCTAGAAGGGTTCCCCGAATGGCTGCAACCCTTCGTGCAACTCAATCCCGTCTCCGCCGCCGCCCAAGCCCTCCGAGGTCTTTCTAGCGGAATTCCAGCCACTCAGCACATCCTTATCACCCTCGCCTGGAGTCTGGCTATTACAATCGTCTTCGGTTTCCTAGCCATCCGTTCTTACCAGCATCGCAGCGCCTAAAGAGTGTAAAGTGCTGAGTGCTGAGTGCTGAGTGGGGAAGAGGGTGGGGGGATGGGGAGGTGGGGAGGTGGGGGGAAAAAGGAGTGCTGAGTGGGGAGGGAGTGTAAAGTGCTGAGTGCTGAGTGCTGAGTGGGGAAGAAGGTGGGGGGAAAATAGTGCTGAGTGCTGTTGCCTTAGCACACTAAGTAGCGGTGTGCCGAGTTAATAGTCACTAAGTTTTTCTATCTCTTCTTCCCCAACTCCCAACTCCCAATTCCCTTCTTCCCCAACCCCCAACTCCCAACTCCCAATTCCCTTCTTCCCCAACCCCCAACTCCCAACTCCCAACTCCCAATTCCCTTCTTCCCTAACTCCCAATTCCCTTCTTCCCTAAC
>NZ_MJGC01000034.1 GCF_001746915.1 Desertifilum tharense IPPAS B-1220 | reverse complement strand
ATAAGTGAGATGTAGCAATAAAATAGCCAAACGCTGACTGATAACACTCCTCAAGAATTTGTTGTTTGCCCGTTCTAACTAAATTCATAGTAAAACTGGGCTGCTCTGTAGAATCTCCTAAATGCATCAGTGGTTCTGGAATATGATATAGACTTGAATAGTGTTCGCAGCTTTTCCAATAAAGCATTGAATCAGTACCTATTCCATACTGTTGACAGTCACTCCTAAACCGATTAGGTATACTTAGAGTGAAAAAATCGAGTAAGTCTTCTCGCCTAAATAATGCCATGCAAGGACTAACGGGAATATTTCCCCAGACAGCATATTGCCATAAGAATTCTAAAGAATCTGTAAAACCGTGCCTTGATTGCTTATAACAAACACAGGGTTCCTTATTGGCAATATATAACCAAGCACTGGAATAACTGAATCCGATTTTACTCTCGCTTTCTAAAAATGGCTTGACAAAGTTTTCTATAGCGTGAGGAACCATCCAATCATCTGAGAAAAGAATTTTAACATACTCTCCCTCACTTAACTCAATACCCCGCAACCAGTTTAGAGTAGGACCCAAATTCTTTTTATTTTGATAGCATCTAACTCTTGAATCGCTCTTAATATACTCTTGAACGACTTGGTAGGTGTTGTCGCTACTACAATTATCAACAACAACTACTTCAATGTTAGAGTAAGTTTGAACCAATGCACTCTCAATGGCTCGTTTCACTAAAGTTTCTCTGGTGACTCAAGTCCAGGCGCTATTGTTACTAATCTTGATAATAGACAGCATAGAGGAGGCGACTGGTTTTTTGAAACCGGAAAATCCTAGATTTCTGTATCCGTAGTTCCGCTTAC
>NZ_MJGC01000033.1 GCF_001746915.1 Desertifilum tharense IPPAS B-1220 | reverse complement strand
GGCACCACCTTCGTCACCAGTTGGTACACCCACGGGTTAGCCTCCTCCTACCTCGAAGGCGCGAACTTCCTAACCGTCGCCGTCAGCACCCCCGCAGATAGCATGGGACATTCCCTGCTGTTCCTGTGGGGCCCGGAAGCCAACTGGGACTTCACCCGTTGGTGCCAGCTTGGCGGACTGTGGCCGTTTGTCGCCCTCCACGGAGCCTTCGCCCTGATCGGCTTCATGCTGCGTCAGTTTGAAATCTCCCGGTTGGTTGGCATTCGTCCCTATAATGCGATCGCCTTCTCCGCACCGATCGCCGTCTTCGTCTCAGTCTTCTTAATGTATCCTCTGGGACAATCAAGCTGGTTCTTTGCTCCCAGCTTCGGAGTGGCAGCAATCTTCCGGTTCCTGCTGTTCTTCCAAGGCTTCCACAACTGGACGCTGAACCCCTTCCATATGATGGGCGTAGCCGGCGTACTCGGCGGCGCATTACTGTGTGCCATTCACGGGGCGACCGTAGAAAACACCCTATTTGAAGATGGAGAACTCTCCAACACCTTCCGCGCCTTTGAACCGACCCAAGCAGAAGAAACCTACTCAATGGTGACGGCCAACCGTTTCTGGAGTCAAATCTTCGGAATTGCCTTCTCAAACAAGCGTTGGTTGCACTTCTTCATGCTGTTCGTCCCCGTCACCGGGTTATGGATGAGCGCCGTTGGCGTCGTCGGTTTAGCGGTGAACCTGCGGGCGTATGACTTCGTATCCCAAGAGTTACGCGCCGCAGAAGACCCGGAATTTGAAACCTTCTACACCAAGAACATTCTGCTCAACGAAGGAATTCGGGCTTGGATGGCTCCGGCTGACCAACCTCACGAGTTCTTCGAGTTCCCTGAAGAAGTTCTACCTCGCGGTAACGCGCTGTAA